>JANOJM010000275.1:0-3112 GCA_031418735.1 Nitrospiraceae bacterium
CATGCGTCATGCCGGATTGATCAGCGCATTGGTCATGGCTCCCTGTCTTGCCATCAATGCAGGCCTGGCGTCGGCAGAGACCATCCAAGCCCAACTGGCGACCGCACCCAAGGTTCCCCCTCCCATCACACGAACCCAGCCCGCCACCGTCGTGGTCAACCTGGAAGCGTCCGAGTGGGTTGGTCCGATTAGCGACGATAACAATTATGAGTTCTGGGGTGTTAATGGTACCGTCCCAGGGCCCATGATCCGTGTCATGGTGGGCGATACGATTGAAGTTCATTTGAAGAACAAGAACAGCAGCAAGCGCGCTCACAATCTTGACTTCCAAGCGGCCAGTGGCGGCCTGGTCAATGCAGAGCCCGGGAAGGAAGCCCAGATACAGTTTAAGGCCACCAAGCAAGGCCTCTTTGTCTATCGCTCCTCCACTGCAGCGCCAGCCGATATCCAACATCTTGCGAGTGGCATGTACGGCCTGATCTTAGTTGAGCCGGTTGGTGGGCTGAAGCCTGTCGAAAAAGAATTCCAGGTCATGCAGAGCGAATTTTACATGAAAGATGGCAAGAAGAATGATACCCTGGCTTTTTCGAGTCAAAAGATAGTAGACGCGGATGCTTCCTATGTCGTGCATAACGGCCATATGACCGCGCTGGTCAAAATTCCACTCCGATCTAAAGTGGGAGAGACCGATCGATGGTTCTTTGGCAATGCAGGAATCAACTTTGACTCTTCGTGGCATGTCATCGGCGAGATGTTAGATCGGGTGTGGCCAAACGGTGACGTGTCAAAAGCGCCAATTGAGAGTATCCAAAGCACCCTGGTGCCACCAGGTGAAGCGACCATTGGAGAATTTAAAGGCGAAATGCCAGGCACGTTTGTTTCGGTTGACCACTCGATCTTCCGCATCGAGAAAGGCGCCCTTGGCCTGCTCAAGATTGATGGTCCAACGAATCCTGCCCTCTTCAAAGGGCTGTAGCCTCTGCAGGGAAATGATTGGGATGATGGCAAGACACAGACACAGCGGCCTCAATAGCAGTGGTGCTTATGGCATCACGATTGTCAGGTCGCACCAGAGCAACATTAGACGGGGAGGGTCACTATGAAAAGAAGAAGAAGCAACTGGGTGAGCCGCATCGGGGCTGTGGGGCTGGCTGTCGGATGCCTGACGCTGGCTGGTTTGAGCTCAGGAGCCACGCCTGCCGGAGCGAGCGACTCACCATCGGGTGAGCAGGGCGACCGGTTTGTCGTGCTGGAATCCTTTAACAATGAGGCGGCGCTGGACAAGCAGACGGGGCTGGTGTGGGAGACCATCCCGGCGAGAGCGAGGACGGTTTGGGCAAAAGCCGCCAATATCTGTGCGAAAAAGACCGTCGGTGGCAAAAAGGGTTGGCGCTTACCCGCAGTCAAAGAGTTGGCGACCTTGGCGGATCACAACATATATCCTCCCCCAGCCCTCCCGACTGGCCATCCTTTCTCCAACATCGAGTTCTTTGGCTATTGGACGGCGACGGAGCACGAAGACTATACGATGGTCGCGTGGGACGTCAACTTCGACTATGGCATCGTGGGCAGCGATTTTAAGCAAAACACCAACTTTGTCTGGTGTGTGCGCGATAACGAGAAGTAGAATCAGAAAAGAGTCTTAGTTCATTGTGTTGTGTAAGTATGGGGGGGCGTAAGCCCCCCCATTTTTTTGTCCACGACCCACCGGTGTGGGAAAAGAATCTCCCCCTATGTCGCCTTGTCATGGAAACATGCTGACGCCCAAGTCGACCGTGCCTCACACACCACAATGAAGTTCCACGCAGCTTGCTGCGGGGTAACACAGAATATCTTTTCGAGGACTTTTCGGAAGCAGAACAGAACCCCATAGCTTGCTACGGGGAATGTTCACGTTCAGATGATCAAGGACAAGCAACCTATACTGCGGAAGATACCGGGTTATTTAAGAACGTAGACGGCGGGAGAACTGTAATTGCATACAGTCTCCCGCCACGAACGGAGAGCACGGGGTGCCAATCTGATTAGTCTGATTCTTTCTCTTTCTTCTCTTCCTTCAACACCATCTTCCCTTGTGCCAGACTGGCATTGAGGTCATGTTCAGGGACCTTCTTATGAACTAGGTTCTGATGGCAATCGATACAGGTTGCGCCCTCTGTTTCCATCTTCTTGTGCGCAGCCTTCGCCGAGGCACCAGGGGGCTTGGTATTCTTATGGCAAGCCCGACAGGTCATGCTGTCCCAGCCCTTCAACTTCATGCGGGCCCTGTAGGCAGCCTCAGGCCGCCGCTCGTTGAATTTCTCTATCGTAGAATAATCAACAGTGAACTCCTCTATCAGGAACGGCACTCCATCCACCACGTGCGTCCATACAGCAAGAGGAAAGTTTGCCAATCCTTGGGGGACATGGCAATCCTTGCACCCTGGATCTGCACCGAGTGCCCCCCAATGCGAGGATTTTTTTAGCTCCTCATACGGGTAGGTCTCTGAATGGCAGCTCACGCAGAACTCTGTCCTAGATATCGCGGCTTCGCCGCCGAATACTACGACAATTGATCCGACCGTAAGAACTGCGCCAAGAAGCAAGGCGCCACCAGACACACTTAGGTAATTCCTTAGCCCCCCCGCCATTACTCCTCCTTGCCTATCTCGGCCGGCTTGGCTTCCTTTTGGAACTCCTCATGAAACTTCGGGGTGGGCGGACCTTCAAACGTACCCACTAGCTTGAAGTGTGCATGCATAGCCTTGTTGTTACGCACCATCTTCTCAAAGTCGAACGTATACTTCTTGTCTACAGCGGGGGTGAAGGGCGTGTAGGGCTTCTTGGTCCCCTTCCATCCAGAACCCTCGTAGTTCAGATGGCACGAGCTGCACTTCTCAATGAACTCAAACTCTTGTCCGGCTTCCGCGAGGGACTCGCGCGGCGTGACTTTTTTCGACTTTTCAAAGGCCTCGCCAGCCTTACGGTGAATCTTGCGGTAATCTGGACCGGCCCCATGGCAGGACTCGCAGCCTACGCCAATCAAGAACTTGTCCGGCTCTGTAATTTCATACCCGCCTTCTACTCCGAATCCAGTCACGTGACAGCCAATGCAATCCTTATCCTTGGTAAA
>JANOJM010000276.1:0-3932 GCA_031418735.1 Nitrospiraceae bacterium
CTTCTGGCGACTATCAGCTGACCGAGGAGGCCCTGACGATTTATCTCCATCCGCAGCCGGAAGCCCATATTGGCGCAACCATGGTGTCGTTGCCGTTAGACCAGGGGCGAGTGACGGATGTCCTGTCTCCGCTCGATGGGACTGCGCTCTTTCCCATCTTTCTGGAACCGGAACTCCTGAGCGGTGTGCGAGGCGAGTCACGCCAAGTACGCGAATGGATTCCGTTCGCGCAGATTCCTCCACGGATCATTGAGACGGTCCTGACTATCGAAGACCGCCGGTTCTATTCCCATTTCGGCATCGATCCGATTGCCGTAGGGCGGGCGCTCTGGACCAACTTCACAAAGGGCGGTGTGGTACAGGGAGGCAGCACCATCACGCAGCAGCTGGCAAAGAATTTGTTTTACTCGCCGCAGCGGACGATGGGGCGAAAGTTCAAGGAAGCGCTGGCGGCATTGGTGCTGGAAGTGAAGTATACGAAACAGAATATCTTAGAAAGTTATCTGAATGAAATCTATCTCGGGCAAGCGGGGTTCGTCTCGATCTATGGGGTGAGCGAGGCGGCCCATCGTTATTTCGGCAAGACCCTTCAGGAGTTGACGGTCGAAGAGGTTGCGATGATCGCGGGCCTGATCAAGGGGCCCAATAGCTATGCGCCGACGAAACATCCTGAGCTGGCGAAAAGCCGGCGCGATGTTGTGCTGCGGCGGATGCGGGAGACAGGTCTCCTAACGGAAGAGATTTGGAAACGTGCTGTCAATGAACGGGTGCGCGTGACCCCGCCGGAAGAGGTCTTGACCGATGCGCCCTACTTTGTCGATGCCGTACTCCGGGAGGTGGAAGAGGCCGGCGTAGTACCCTTGCCGGAGGGCTTGCGGATCGATAGCACGCTCGATCCCATGATCCAGCATGCAGCCACCGAATCGCTGGAGAAGGGGCTGGCCAAGTTAGAGGTCGGGCGTCCTCAACTCAAAAGTTCTCTGGAGCCGGTGCAAGGGGCGGTGGTGGTGCTTGATCCCAAGACCGGGTCCGTGCTGGCGTTGGTGGGGGGGCGGGACTACCGGCGGAGTCAGTTCAATCGCGCAGTCCAGGCGCAGCGGCAGCCGGGTTCTCTCTTCAAACCTTTCGTCTACCTTGCGGCGCTGGAAGCGGCTCGTGAGGGTCAAGCCGGCCAGTTGACAGCGGCGAGCTTGTTGGCGGACGAGCCGGTGACCTTTGAGTCGGAGACCGGTCCCTGGTCTCCACAGAACTACGACAAACAATTCCACGGGCCTATCACCGTGCGGAGCGCATTGGAACAGTCACTCAATGTGCCGGCGGTGCAGGCGGCCAAAACCGTGGGAGCAAAGTCGATTGTGCAGCTGCTGCATCGGCTTGGCGTGACGAGCACGATCGGCAACGATCTTTCGTCGGTGGCCTTGGGCAGTTCGTCTGTGTCCTTGATGGAGATCACGGCGGCGTATGGAGCGATCGCTAACGGAGGGATTGCCGTCAAGCCGACTGCGGTACGGTCGACCAGGGACCGGCTGGGTGACGTTGTGTGGAACGGTGTGCCGGATAGGCAACAGGCAGCCTCGCCTCAAGGGGCCTATGTATTGACGTCTCTGCTCGAAGGCGTCATCCAGCGGGGCACGGCGAGCAAAGCCAAAGTGCTTGGGCTTCAAGGCGCGGTAGCCGGAAAAACCGGCACGACCGACGGCTATCGCGATGCCTGGTTCGTCGGCTACACGTCCGACGTGGTGATCGGGGTCTGGGTGGGATTCGACGATGAACGGGCCTTGCGTCTCACGGGATCGCAGGCGGCTTTACCGATTTGGATGGATCTCGCGCAACGGATTATCCCGCCCACTGTCCCCGTATTCGTCAAACCGCCCGGTGTGGTCACCCGCGACATCGATCCGAAGACCGGGCAGTTGGCCACGTCTCAGTGTCCCGAACAAGTGTCGGAAGTATTCATCGAGGGTACGGAACCCGTCGTCTATTGTGAGGTGCATGGAGGGGGAATATGGGAACGGCTCCGGCATACTTTTGGATTCTCCTAGGACTCGCTAAGAGGAATAGTGTAAGCTGTCGTGAACGGTCGGGTATGAAGGGGGGATGATGTATGAAAAGTAATAGCTTTGCCGCGGATGACAACATTACCCTTTTGGCCAAAGGGGTGGTGTTGAAAGGCGAGATCCATGTTGAGGGGACGGTGCGGATCGATGGCCGCCTGGATGGCGACATTCAGACCAAGGGGCAAGTCATCATCGGCGAAGATGGATTGGTGCAGGGAACGATTACAGCCGGCACGGTGATCAGCAGCGGCCGCATCAAGGCAAAGGTGATGGCGGACGAGCGAGTCCAGCTGATGAGGACGGCGACGCTTATCGGAGAAGTTCTTACGCCGGTGCTCATCATAGAAGAAGGCGCCAAGCTTCAAGGTGTGATGGACATGGGGGTGACCGCCTGGGAAGACGAGTCTCCGAAGTTGTTGGGCAACGTCAGCGATCTCTCCGCACATCGGGCTAAGCAGGTTGTCGTGCTTGATAAGTAACAAGTCTGGTGGCGACGCGCACCGATAGGTCTGCCGGTTCTCTCCTGTTCGTATCCGATCCATGACGAAGCCGCAGCTCTTCACTGCCGTATTTTTCGCGCTCCTTCTGTTGCTCCTGTATCAGATCGCTCTGATGTTTCGGCCGTTTCTTTTCCCTGTCCTCTGGGCCGCGCTCCTTGCCCATCTTACCTATCCGCTCCATGTGCGGTTTACATCCTTCGCCCGTGGCCGGGAGATCGTGTCGGCCTCCTGTCTCACTCTCTTGGTTCTGGCTCTCGTGGTCATTCCGATTTCGATGATGGGGGTGTTGTTGGCGCGCGAAGCCAGTACGGCTGAACAGACCATTCGCGAGTGGATCGCGAGCGGGGCGCTCCAGAAGCTGCCGGAACAATTACGCGCGTGGCCGGTCATCGGAGGACTTCTCCAGGAGATCAGCGGTCGCGCGCTATTGACGCCAGATTCTCTGGAACAGGGGCTTCTCGCGTCCGCAACGTTCCTGAGCCGTTTCTTTCTCGATCAAGTCGGCGATCTACTGAAGAACGTCTTTCTGCTGGTGACGGATTTCTTTCTCATGCTGTTTGCCCTGTTTTTTCTTTTCAAGGATGGCAAGCAATGGTTGACCTCCCTTCAGGAAGTGATTCCGCTGGATGCGTCCCATAAGCAGCGAATCGTCGATCGCATGGATCAAACGATTCGGGCTGTGGTGAAGGGGATAGGAGTGACCGCGATCGTTCAGGGTTTCCTGGCAGGACTGGCGTATCTGGTCCTCGGCATGCCATTCCCCGTCGTACTGACGGCGGTGACGGTGATCCTTGCGCCGCTTCCCTTTGGCGGAACGGCATTGGTGTGGGGGCCGGTCGTGCTCTATTTCCTTTCGGTTGGTCCGCTGTGGAAAGCGCTGGCCATGTTGGGCTGGGGAATCGGCGTCGTGTCGATGATCGATCAGTTTCTTCGCCCCTGGTTGATCGGCCAGGCGGTTCAGATCCCGGTGCTCTTTCTTGTGTTCAGCGTTCTCGGCGGGCTGGCACTCTACGGCCTCATCGGGCTTTTCGTCGGGCCGGTCCTGGTGAGTCTGTTAATGACCATCGTGCAGATCTACCGTGAGGAATATCACAACGCTGAAACCGCTCCGCCTCCGAGTCCTACTTTACCCTCTTAGCTCGCATTATTATTGAGTGCTTCTGCTGCCATGCCAATGTTTTGGCGAGAGGCACGTGGCCAGAGGCTAGTGGTGAAGACTTCTACTCGGAAATACGGCTTTCCCTCTAGCCTCTAGCCACACGCCTCTCGCCCACCTTCGTCATTCCAGCGGAATGGTGATGGCGATCCCGCCCATCACATCGTTGAGCTTAAAGTCCCGTTTCGGGCTGAGCAGATGACCGTTGTGGCAGTCGAT
>JANOJM010000277.1:0-3799 GCA_031418735.1 Nitrospiraceae bacterium
GAGTGAAGACCTCGACGAGATCCTGGAACTGGCCGACCGTACCGTGGTGATGTTTAACGGTCAACTGGTCTATGAAACGACGTCGTCCGGCGCCGACCTCGCGCTCATCGGACGGCACATGACAGGACATGCGGCATGAACACCGTCATTGCATCCCCCTATCCGTATCAGTTGCCTCCGCGAGAGTCGGGTGCGTGCGTGGGGTTGGTGATTATCGACATGCAGCGCGATTTCATTGAGCCCGGCGGATTTGGCGCGGCCCTGGGCAATCAGGTCGAACTCCTTCAAAAGATCGTACCGACCGTCGCCGGGCTGCTGAGCACATTTCGAGAATTGCGGTTGCCGGTGATTCACACCAGAGAAGGCCATCGCCCCGATCTGTCAGATTGCCCTCCGGCCAAAAGAAGCCGTGGGGACTCCTCGCTTCGCATCGGAGATCCGGGACCGATGGGACGGATCTTGGTGTTGGGAGAACCAGGGAACGACTTTGTGAAGGAGTTGCGTCCTGAATCGGACGAACTCGTGATCGACAAGCCCGGCAAAGGGGCGTTTTACGCCACCAACCTGCACGAGCGTCTGCAGGCCCTCTCGATCAGCCATTTGATCTTTACGGGAGTGACCACCGAGGTCTGCGTCCAGACCAGCATGAGAGAAGCCAACGACCGCGGATATGAATGTCTCTTGGTGGAAGATGGAACCGAAAGTTATTTTCCTGATTTTAAACAGACAACCCTGCGCATGATCCAATCGCAGGGAGGCATTGTCGGCTGGGTAACAACGGCGAATCGTCTGACGGACTCTCTCCGGCAAGCCTACGGATAGCTGCCACTGGGGCCGGAACGTGGTTAATTTGGGCACGGGAATGAAGCTCCCCGCAGCAGCCTACTCCGCCGAAGTAGCCACTTCGGCTACGTAGGCCGGGAGCTGCGGGGTATCTTGCGAAATTCTCCGAAGCCACTACCCTCCTTCACCAAGGCTACGGAGGGTTCTCCTCGCCTTCATCCCCGTAGCAAACTACGGGGTATGCGGCGAAGGAGAATAAATCCTGAGCGGAAGGAGCAGGGGTGTTGGGATGAGTTGGTCTCTTCAGAACGGCAGTTTGGATATTGCTACACTGCACAAGCTTTACCATGCGGGGGCGTTGCGGCCGACGGAGCTCGTGGAGGCTGTCTACGAACGGGTCGCGCAGTGTCCCGTGCCGAATATTTGGATTTACCTCCTGCCCCGTGAAACGGTTTTAGCTCAAGCTCAAGAGCTGGAAGCCCGGTGGAAGTCCGGCAGGGCCGGCATGCCGCTCTATGGCATTCCCTATGCCATCAAGGACAATATCGATCTAGCAGGGCACCCCACGACAGCCGCTTGCCCGGAGTTTCGTTACGTGCCGACAGAGTCGGCTACCGTCGTAAACCGGCTCAATTCGTCGGGCGCGCTGTTAATCGGCAAAACCAATCTGGACCAGTTTGCCACAGGATTGGTGGGCACCCGCTCCCCTTACGGTATCAGTCCAAACCCCTTCGATTCCCGGTTTATTTCCGGCGGGTCGAGTTCCGGTTCCGCGGTCGCTGTTTCCACTGGACTGGTCAGCTTTTCTTTAGGGACCGATACGGCCGGTTCGGGTCGAGTCCCGGCCGGGTTCACCAATCTCGTCGGCCTCAAGCCGAGCAAAGGGCTGTTCAGCACAAAGGGAGTCTTTCCCGCCTGCCGGTCCTTGGATTGTGTCTCGATCCTTGCGCTCACATGCGGCGATGCGCAGGCGGTCTTTAATGTGTGTCAGGCACCTGATCCGGCCGATCCATTTTCTCGCGAGAGACCGGCCTATCTGCCCAAAAAACAGCATGCTGCGACTCGACCATTCCGCTTTGCTGTGCCGCATCGCGAGCAATTGGAATTTTTCGGCAACGGTGAATATGCATCGCTGTTCTCCTCGGCTGTGGAACGATTGGAAAAGTTGGGAGGGCAGAAGCAGGAGATTGATTTCGGGCCGTTCCTCGAGACCGCCAAACTGCTGTATCACGGGCCATGGGTCGCTGAACGGTTAGCGGCGATCAAGGACTTTTTTGCCGAAAAGCCGGACGCCTTGCATCCTATCACGAAGCGCATTATCGAAGGAGGCGCACGCTTTTCCGCCATAGATACCTATGAAAGTTATTATCAACTGCGCACGTATCAACAATCAGTCAGGGCCCTGTGGCGCACCGTTGACGTGCTTCTGCTCCCGACCACCGGCACCATCTATACGATTGCCGAAGTGGAAGCCGAGCCGATGAAGTTAAACACGAACCTGGGCTATTACACCAACTTCGTCAATCTCTTGGATCTCTGCGCCTGGGCTGTTCCCAATGGATTTCTCAAGAATGGCCTTCCGATGGGGATTACGCTGATGGCGCCCGCATTCCAGGATGAATATCTGGGGGGACTGGCCGCGGAGTTTCATCACCAGTCAAGCAGTACCATGGGAGCTACCAAATGGACCTTGCCGCCCATCGTTCCCCCGGATGTCGAGTTGTCGAACAGCCCGGTCGGCGAACGAATGGAACTGGCCGTGTTGGGGTTGCATCTGACAGGGCAGCCGCTCAACTTCCAACTCACCGAGCTGGGAGCTCGATTACGGCGGACCTGCCGAACCGCACCGGAATACCGGTGTTACGTGATTACCGACCCTCAAGGAGCGCGCAAGCCCGGTGCCGTCTTCGTCAGGGACGGCAGCGGCGCGGCGCTTGAAGTGGAAGTCTGGGATATTCCCTTAGAACATTTTGGTCGTTTCATGGTGCGCGTTCCGCCTCCGTTGGGAATAGGATCGTTGAAGCTAGATAATGGCCAGGTAGTCAAGGGATTTATCTGCGAGGGCTATGCGATCGAGGGAGCGGAAGAAATCACCGCCCTGGGAGGCTGGCGAACGTATCTGGCGCGGCAGTCTCAAGGCTGAAGGCTGAAGCATTCGGAACTTCAAACTCAGAACTCAGAACTTCGTATCGCGCATGTCTTGCTTGTCTCGCTCACAGTTCACGAACGACGCGTTACGCGCAAGCGCGGTGGGCTCGCAATTGCAGCAGAAACGTCCATGAATAATTGCCGCAGGCTTGACTAGGGAGATTACCTCACGTTCCTAGGGAGATGCCTAGTGTGTTTATCCTCCGTCTCAGTATATAGATGCCGCGCCAGGTAGGGATCTAGAATGCTCAATGTTGAACGTTCAATTGATCATCGAGAATTGCGCATTGAACATTCCTTGTGCGTTTTGGGACAGGCACCGCCTCAGACGGAGGAGCCAGTCCCCTGTGAACCATGGTGAATTATGCAGGCTAGAAGAAATTACATGAATGGAATGAGCGGCTTGCCTCTTGCCTGGCGGCGCGATGTCGCAAAAATGACACATTGTAGAAACATTACTCACCTCATAAACGAAGGGAGGATATTTGCTTTTGTCTCTATTATTCACTAAGGAGGCTATTACCATGAAGGTAGCTCAAAAGAGACGGTGGAAAATGTTTGTGGCTGCCGGGGCTGCCGTGGCGCTGGTGGCCGGGATGGCAGCCACGGTTCCCAGTGCATATGCAGGTGGCACGATCAAGGGCGACGACGAGGACAAGTATATTTCCCTCGGAATGGGTATACGGACGAGTTTCACCTCTGGAGAAGACAGGTCAGCGAGTGGTGCACAATGGGACAACACCTTCGCCGTTGACAACGCTCGTGTCTATATCAACGGAGGGATCCATAAGTACGTCAAGTTCACGTTCAACACCGAATGCTTTAATTGTTCGGTCAACGGGGGTGGTATAAACGGGCCGCCCGGTGG
>JANOJM010000278.1:0-1660 GCA_031418735.1 Nitrospiraceae bacterium
CGGTATTACCGATCGGCACTCCGGTCGCCGGATCCCCGACTTCCTTCAAGAAATCCAGGTGCCCGAACGCATGACCTGTTTCTGCCTCGGAGGTATCGCGGAACAAGCCTCCGATATCGGGAAAGCCCTCGATGTCCGCCCGCCGGGCGAAATAGAGATAGCGCCGATTGGCCTGTGACTCGCCGGCAAATGCACCCTTGAGATTGTCGTGGCTCTTGGTCCCTTTTAAACTCTTCCCCATCGTCTCCTCCTTATGCTTAGAAATCGTGCCGTCACTACCGCCGAGATCTTATCACTATGCCCTCGGTGAATAACATAGTCATCCTCGCAGGATCAATGGGGCCTAGCAGTCTGATCTTCGCTCAACCTTAACTTCGACCTCAGCCTACATGCTCGATGGGATATACCGAGGCAACTCCGGCTCCATCTCTGCCAAGGACTTGTACTCCCGGTCCTTCGCGGACAAGATGGGTGTCGCAATCGGCCAGGGAATGGCAAGGGCCAGATCGTTCCACAGGATGCCGCGTTCGTCGCCCGGCGCATAATAGTCCGTACACTTATACAAAAATGACGCGCGATCGCTGGTCACGCAGAAGCCATGCGCACAGCCTGGCGGCACATAGACTTGGCGCCGATTCTCCGCCGAGAGCTCGGCTCCATACCACCGGCCAAAGCTCGGTGACCCCTTTCGGATATCCACCACGACATCGTAGACGGCCCCGTCGGTTACCATCACCAGCTTCCCCTGGGCATGCGGCTCTTGATAGTGGAGCCCGCGCAATGTCCCCCGCAAAGACTCTGAACAGTTATCCTGCACGAAGGGGCCTGGAATGCCGGCATCCGTGTACCGGCTTGCATGGTAGGTCTCAAGAAAAAGCCCGCGGGGATCGCGGAAGACATGCGGTTCAATCAGCACGACGCCTGGGATATCGGTTTTCGTGACTCGCACAATTCTCCTCTTGGCCTTCTTGCCTGTCTCTCACATGTGCAGGACGGGGCGATCCGAAGTTCGAAGTTCGAAGTTCCAGAAACCTCGAACTTCGGACCTCAAACCTCGAACCCTCGCCGCCTAACCCGCTGCCGGGCTTTCAGGATCGACGATCTCAGGAGGTTCGGGGTACAATTGCCCAAGCCTGTCGATCAACGGCTTCGCTTCCGGTGTGCTCCGGTGGGTCGGCTCGCTCACCGGATGGTCCCAGGTGAGAGCGCGAATGCCGGCGTCCGCCAGTAGCGAACGGATCGTCGATAAACAGGCTTCCAGCGTTAACTCCGTGCCTTCACGAAGATCGAGCACGCGCTCCTTGGGATTGGTCGGCGGCGCCTCGGTATGGGTGAGCGCCCAACAACGGTCGAAAATAGTGGCTCGGAGTTCCGGCGAAACATTGCACGTCGAAAGATCGGCTGTGCAGAGGGCCGACACGAACAGGACGAATTGCAAATCCGGCATTCCGGAATTCTGAATATCCAGCGACGGCATGGCCGAGCATTATCAATGGCGACCGGCACGGAGTCAACGGGCGAAGGGCCCCAGCGGTAGAGAAAAGGTTCAGGTTAAGGCTAAGGGTGAGACGAGAAAAGTCAGATCCTTGCTCAACCTTAACCTCGACCTCAACCTGCTTCATTCAATGAGGAGTGTCCGACCATGATTACCATTTCGCTG
>JANOJM010000279.1:0-25778 GCA_031418735.1 Nitrospiraceae bacterium
TTGTGCGGGCTCCTCTCTCCACTGCAAGGCCGCCCTCGTTTGATTGCACGAGCGGGATGGGGTTCAGGGTGATGTAATACATATTGGGAGAGTACTCAATCATGGCATCGGAAGCATAGTCTGTTGTTGTACTGACAGGAAAGAAGAGGAAATTGGCCCAAAAATATCCGTTCGTTTTGGTTTGAAGCATGAGAGATTGATCCTCATAGCCATTCTTTTTAGCCATGAGCATCGTAGTCTTCGAACGTTTCACGGCCATAGTTAATGGGGTCGTGCCAAGCTCCATACCGTTAACATAAATCCTGGCACCGTTTGGTGACGAGTTGAAAGTTACGGGTTGACTAGAGCCATCGATAATGGTCGCGCAACCCGAAGCAACCATAGCGAGCACTAGGATGGACAATCGAAACAGCATTTCTACCTTTCGCCTATGACCTAAGAGAAGGATGAAAGCCAGCCACCCCGTGAACTTGATCATGATGAGCCCCCTTATGAAATAGGAACCAACAGTAGATGAATAAGGACGTAATGCACTCCCTACACTCAGAAAGTGTATCTGACAGTTCTATTTTGTCAATTTATTACGCCTACTGGTGGGTTAATCTCACGTGGCTGTCGCCGCATACTCCCGCTCAAGAGGGGTGGCAGCATGGATATCAAACGAGCGGTGGGGAAGCGTATCAAGATCGTGCGGCAACGGAGCGGACTGACTCAGGATCAACTCGCCGAACAGGTGGGGTTGAGTCCGAAATACATTAGCGGCATTGAGCGAGGGGTTGAAAATCCCACAATGGATATTCTTATCCGCCTGGCGAAGATGCTTGGAGTTGAGCCGTATGATCTCTTCCTGTTTGGAGAATCAGAGGAGAGTGAGAAGGCGTTGCGAAAAGGGATCGAGAAGATGGTACGGGAAGCGGATCGGGAGAAGCTTCAGTTGTATTTCGATGTCATGAGGAACATTCTCCAACTCACCTGAGGCCACAGTTGAGGACAATTCCCTACCTTCAGATACCCCTGCTGATTCCGCCTCAGTTACGCTTCCAAACTCCACCAGCTAGGCTGAATAGCTGATGAAACAGTCGGCGGGCCTTCGCTGTGATAATTTGTGATAGAGGGGGTAAAAATCACAGACCCTATCGACCCCATAGAATCTATAGACAAATCACAAGCGCCTGAATTTATGAAAGAACGGGGAAACCGTTGACCGATCAAACCCTTGTAAAAATGGCCGTGATCCGGCTCTAGGAAATTGTGGTGGTCATGGGCGCAACCAACAAAATTCTCGCGCAGCAAGTTGATGAACTGACTGAGGGACTAACCGACGTGCGAGAATGTGTTCAGGAGGTCAAGGAGGCTGAGGATATGGCCGAACTGAGCGATACGACTGCTGAGATTGTCGAAAACATTGATAAATCATCGGGCTTGAAGACAATGACGAAGATGACGGGCAAGGGTCCGCTGAAGGATTTGAGGAAGCTCAGAGGAAGAGTACCACGAAGAAAGTGCGGCGGCCAATCTAGGGTCGTCGCTCCTGGAGTCTTTATCACGAAAGTGTGCCAAGCCTAGGGGAACACTGCAAGATTCTACAAGACTTTGGTTTTGACTACAGTTTCTACTCCTTTGCCTCGCACTGTATCAGTAAACATTCCTACTCCAGTCTCTGTCATGAAATTAGGCAAGAGCACCACAATCAAGTTTCGCCCGTATCGCGTTTGGTAGTCCTCTAATTGGCCATGTGCACGGTGTATGTCACCCTGGCTATTGGGCATCTTGAACTCGATTCCAACTCCCCCCTGCTGAGGATGACCAATATGAAAATCGATCTTCAACGTGTTGCCATGAGCGATAGCGTACTGTTCATGTACCTTGTCCTTCCCAAATACCTCGGCCATCTCAGTGTGAAAGTCTTCATAATAGTCTTTCTCATACTCTCTATTTTTGAGGATTGGATACCACAGCACAAATGGAAGAACGGCTTCCTTGGTAAATGCCGCACCTCCATTTACAACGCGGGGTAGCCAGCCCTCCTGAAATCCCACTTCTCGATAGATTTGCCTGAAGAGTACATCTTTAGAACCCTCGCACTTCAAGCCTAAACTTTCAGCTATAAGGAATAGTCCATCTCCGGAAGACAACTGGCGGAGGTAGTTTATTGTTTGACCAGGAAAGGTCTCTGCGGGCATTGAAAGATATTTCGTGTGTTGCCGAATCTTAGCTATTTTCTCTTCCGCTGTACCGCTGGGATCTTGGCCTAGATCTCGTAACCATTCTGAGAGTTCTTTCGAGGTTGAAACGTTAAGGTAGCAATCGAGGAGCTTCTGCCTAAATTCTGAATTTGCAGTAGGCTTTAATACGGAAAGGGGAGGCATGGACCGCACATCCTCCTGAGACGAGTCTTCATGACCGTCTTGGACTGCTGTCAAACTTTGTTGAGTTGAAGTGGCTGCACCACAGGATTGGCAGAATCGAGCCGACTCAGGAAGTTTGTGGCCACAGGAGATACAGAACATACTTTCTCCTCCCTTTTCTCCACGGACTTTTCAGGGCAAGAATTTGTACGGAAAGATTAGCAGCTCTTGATTGATTGTCCAGTTTTTCAGAGAATTGATAGGGCAAGCCTTTGGCCGAACCAAACAAGAGTGTAAGGCAGGAATGACAATCAGGTTGATGGTCGGGCAAGAAGATCAGCCGAAGATATTGGCATGTGCATTCCCTGCTATCTCTCAAACGCGCGGGCATTAGTCGTTTTTTGTGTTACCATTCATCGATATGAATATCCTTATGGGATTCATAGCAGTTCCCTTATTCTTGACAAGGAGATTTTCATGAACAAGAAACTGGCGCGACGACTCATTGGCCGGGATCTGCGCCTCTCTCCCGTACCATTAAGTTTAACCTGGTCATCCTACCCCATTATCATCCCTGAGTATCTAAATGTCTGGCGCATGGAGGAGGTAAAGGCAAACGCCTATAGTTTGACGAACCCGCAGGGCTACCGCTTGGACCTACCCGCTGAGTTGGCCCTCAGCTATACTGGGCCTGACGTCCTCGAACTGCGTGCCCAGATAATAGTGCAGGGTCGCAAGCTCACTCTCTATCCTCTAAGGGTGTACCGATGGGATATGCCTTTCCCCTTCACTGCCGTCACACAGCGCACGGCAACACAGCGAAATACCGGACCGGCCTCCGCTTCGGCATCGCCCGTCCTCGTAAGCTTAGCGCTTGGATTGATGCTCGGTCTGGTCGTGAGCTCCTGATATTGAATATCGGCGGGCCTTCGCTGTGATAATTTGTGATAGAGGGGCTAGAAATCACAGACTCTATAGACTCCATAGAATCTATAGACAGGTCACAAGCGCCTGAATTCATGAAAGAACGGGGAAACCGTTGACCGATCAAACCCTTGTAAGAATACCCTTGATCCGGCTCTTAATCAGCGGGCCGTAGGTTCGACCCCTACACGGCCCACCAAACCTCGCTTCGTTCGTGCCGTTCGCCTAGCTATCAGGGCAAACGGATACACCCCTCCTGTAGCTGTCGATTGTTATCATTCGTGAATAGTCCAGGCTAGAAGATCCATATGCAGGCCACACCACGCTTGATCCCGCTGCCGCTCTACACGCAAGTGCTCATCGCTGTGGCTTGTGGCGCGGTGCTGGGAGTGGTCTTTGGTCAAGAGCCCTATCTGGGCGGCTTAAAGAACGAGCATTTGGGCTGGCTCGGGCTGCTGCTCGTCACGCTGTTGAAGACCCTTGCCATCCCGCTCATCTTCTTTGCGATCCTCGATGCGCTCATCCGCACCAGTCTCCCGCTACGTCAAGGGACCAAGCTGCTCCTCATCTGTCTCATCAATGTCTCCGTGGCCATGACGATCGGCCTCGTGATCATGAATACCTGGCAGCCTGGCCTAACCTGGTACGGCCACGTCGACGAATTGCTAAACGTCGTGCCAAGCCCTAAGCCATCGGCGGGCGCCGCTGCAACAGTGCAAACCGGGACGCAGAGTCCGATCGAATACCTCGCGTCCTATATTCCCCGCACCATCATGGCGCCGTTTTCGAGCGGAAACATCATCGGAGTCGTCCTCCTCGCCCTGTGCATCGGTGCCATGCTTCGCCGCCTGCATGGCAATGCAAATCAGGGTCGTGGAGTCGTTCATACCCTCGTGCGAATCATTGAGCGCGTTTATTCGTGGCTCGTACAAATGCTCGGATGGATCATCCTTGCAGTGCCGCTCGCCGTCTTCGGCGTCGTCGCCCAGGTCGTCGGCAAGGCGGGCATCGGCGTCTTCGTCGTCCTCTGGATATTCCTCGTCACCATGCTCGTGGGACTCGCCATCCATGCGCTGGGCTACTACCCGCTCGTCGCCTGGCTGATAGGGAAGAAGTCGCCGAAGGTCTACATCGGACAGGGAGCTGACGCGATCATGACCGGCGTATCGTGCAACAGCAGTCTCGCCGCCGTGCCAGTCACCCTCCGGTGCCTCGATCGCATGCAGGTCTCGCCTCAATCGGCGCGTCTCGCAGCCTGTGTCGGCACGAACCTCAACAACGACGGTATCACCCTCTATGAAGCGATGGCCGCGCTCTTTCTTGCGCAAGCGCTGGGCTACGACCTCTCGATGGGCAGTCAGGTGTTGATCGTCGTTGCGTCGATGATTGCGGGGGCCGGCGTGGCCGGCATTCCGGAAGCGGGGATGATCGTGTTGCCGCTCGTCCTCTCAGCCGCCGGCTTGCCCCCTCATGTCATCGGTGCAGCCATTCCACTCATCATGACGGTGGATTGGATCATCGCCCGAGCCCGCTCCGGCGTGAACGTCCTGAGCGACATGCTCGTCGCCATCCTCCTCGATGTCGGGCGTGTCACACCCGAGACGGAACAGGCCGCGCTTCAATCCCAATCCGACGTCACGACTCCCACAGAGCCCCAGCCCTCCTGAAGAAAGGGATGGTCTGTCTGGTCTATTTGGTTCTCCGATCAGCTAACCGAATAAACTAGATAGAGCAGTTTCGGCTATCCCTACGACCGCGGCCTTCGGATTGAAGGACGCTGACCCAGTGGCTGAATCGCTCCATGTAAGATCATTGTTGCTTGTCCCCGGATAGCAGGTGACGATGAGGAGGGCTGACGGCAAACGTACATTAGGTAAGAGGGTCACGTGGAGCGACCTCGTCTATCGCCGTAAGAAGGCGATCCATCGCCACAGGTTCAGCAGGCTCGCGAGGGAGGCCGCCACGTAGGTCAGTGCGGCCGCGGTAAGGATGCGGCGGGCTCCCTGCTCGTCTTGAGGCGACAGGTAGTTTTTTTGCTGGAGTATCGGTAGTGCACGTCTGAAGCTGGCGTCCCACTCGACCGGAAGCGTGACAAGGTGGACAAGCGTGGCGATCCCCATCGTTGCCATCCCGGCAACCAGGACGAGGACACCCGCCACAGGGGTCTGAGCTAATGTTGCCGCGATGGGAATGCCCAGCATCACTATCCCTCCGAGCTTTTCCGCCCCCTGTGCGACCCGCACCAGCCGCGTGCGCTCCGTGAACGGCTGATAGCCCGCCTGGTCTTGAATAGCATGCCCGACTTCGTGGGCGGCGACGGTGATCGCGGTGAGAGATTTTCCATTGAATTTATCGGGCGTCAGACGGACTGCTTTCATCTCAGGGTCGTAATGGTCACCCAGTTCGGTTGCTTCCACCTTGATGTGCTGCATGTCTAACTGATCGAGCAGGTGCCGCGCTAACTCCGCTCCCGTTCCCGGATAGTCAGGACGAGGCACACTATGCTGGGCAAACACCCGCCTGGTCCATAGTTGCGGACCAAATACGACGATACCGACAATGACCAACAGCAGGACTAGCCGCACCCTATACTCCCATCCCCTCTCCCCCTGTCAGGCGAGGCACTCGACCAAGGCCATCGGTACACCCATGTGTGGGATCGATCCCTTGTTCACTTACGATAGCACAGTGGATGGATGGAAGGGACGGATGGACATACCTTGCGCATAACCCGTCACTCATCGAGGCTCGGACGAAAAATGAAGGGTCCATAGACCAGGGCAAACAACAGATAGGCCCCACTCCAACTACCTGCCGCCACCGCCAATACAAGATTGGCCGGGAGATCCGTCATCGGCCCGAATACTCTCAGCACGGCGCCCAGGTTGACCAGCATATAGATGAGGACCGTCAAAGGGCCCGCATGCCGGGGACGCCCCGTATGGCCCAGGCTGGCACGGGTCATCACCGCCAGCGTCATCGCGCCCACTGCGCCGCTGGTAAAGGCATGCACCGCATCCTCTTTCGGCAAACCAATCCCGAGGATCGAGCCTCCCAGTATGAGCAACGACAATGCGAACCAGCCATAGCCAACATGCAGGATCAGCACCAAGGGCTCACGCCATGTGGCCCAGCCGTACCAGCGTGCCAGACGACCAAGATTGGCCAACCCGGCTAGCGCGAATAGCCATCCCGTTACCATGGAGGAGGGCTGAACAATCCAGGATAGAACGGCGAATCCTACGAGTGCGATCGAGAGACCATCGTAACGGGAAAAGGATGTAGGCCGATCAACCCTGCCGGAATTCGCCAGAAGCTCGCCGGTAAAGTTGGGGATGAGGCGCCCACCGATCAGTGTCAGCAACAGCATCACCATCGCGAGCGCCATGCGTTCGGGACGATCTGTCTCCGCCCCGCTCAGTGAAAGTACATGGAACAGGATGTTGGCGCCGGCCAGCAGACTCACCAACACCCCCATCGGCGCACGATCCCAGTTTTTCGACGCGATAATTTCTCGCCAGACCAGCCCCGCCACCGCGACAAGAAACCCTACATCGACGATGGCTGACACGAGGGGCGTGAACCATGGAATAGCGATCAGCACACGTCCGGCCAGCCAGAGGGTAAAGAGCGACATCAACTCAGGCCCTCGAATCGGCGGACGATCGGTCCAGTTGGGAATGGCCGTGAGCAGAAAACCCGTGATCACGGCGGGGAGAAAACCGAAGACCATCTCATGCACATGCCAATCCCGAGCCGGATAGAGAAAATTCGAGTGGCCGACTTCGGCAAACACCAGAATCCAGACAGGGATCGCCACGCCGGCAAACAATGCGGCGCCAAGGAAAAATGGCCTGAACCCGTACGAAAAGAATGCAGGCCCCTGGTAACTTGGACCTTCGCTCGCCTGTTCAGCCATGGATTCGATCCTCAATGCTCAATTCGTGAGAAACCTGGCACTGGTCAATGCGTCCTGCCTGAGCAAGCCAAACGGAATTCGTGCCAAGCTACGTGCGGCGAACGGCCCTGTCAACGGATGGCTGATCGCATGTCAACCCATCAGAGGTTGAAGAAACTCTCTATTTAATGGGAAACTGCCGACAACAACAGAGCGGATTATTTGTCCATCCTTATCTCGGCGTGAAATGCTGTGAACCCTCACTCCCGCATTGACAAAGTGGTTTCTACCGGACCAGCGCTACGGCTCTTAGTCCTATCGGATATTGATGACTGGGATTTTGGCCGGCGATTGAAAGATTGCGGCCATAATATTGTCGCCTGGGCTCGCCCTAAGTGGAAGCAAGGGCCAAAGTGTGGCGCCCTTCGTCATGCGATGAGAACGGCCGTCAGAGCTATTTTGTGCCTACCCAGACCGATAGGGCGCATTACACCGCAATTCAATGCCTGGAAATGGCTGGATGAAGAAAAGATACCGCGGATACCCTGCCCCAACGTGAACGATCCGAAATTTATTGAGTATGTGAAGGGCTTGAACGTCGATCTTATCGCGGTCTATTTCTTCCCACAGATTTTAAAGCCGGCCATGCTCCAAACCCCCCGGTTGGGGGTCATCAATTGTCACCCCTCGCTGCTCCCTCGATACGGAGGACCACATCCGGCATTTTGGATGCTCAAGAATGGTGAGTCGATTGCAGGGGTCACCGTTCACATGATGACGGAGGGCATCGATACAGGGGCTATCGTCGCTCAACAAGAGCTACTGATCGGAGAGGACGAAACGAACGGGCAATTGACGCAGCGGCAACACCGTGCAGCCACGACACTTTTGACTGAAGCCGTCAATGCCATGGCGCAAGGAACCATCGCTCCCAAGCCACAAAACATCGCGGAACGCAGCTATTTTGGAAAGATGAAAGCGTCCGACACCGTTGTCGATTGGAACGGGTCTGCAAAACAAATTGCAAACCTGTGGCGCGCGCTACAACCCTATGAACCTCTCGTAGCATGTCTCAATGGCATCACCATCAAGATTTTCGATGCACACCCTCAAGAGGGGCCTCCGTCAGGGAGAGTTCCTGGAGAAATCATGTCCAAGCAATCGGGGACACTCCTCGTCCAGACCGGCAACGGGTATGTCGAGATCCGGTCCTATGAAATTGAACCGTTTCACGGTTGGATCAATCGTCTTCTCCAAACGTTCCTGCTGCCTGTCGGCAGCCGTTTTGACCACTGCCCCGTCGGCAGTGGGGCTGGCATATAAAGGAATCTCATGAACAGAATATGCAAATCCGACAGAATCAAGGGCCTCGCCTCTGCTCTGCGTATGACCCTGACAGTCATCGCTTCATTCGGCTGCTTGATTGTCAGCTCGTTACCGGTCAACGCTGCCGGGCCACTCACGCCATCCGATAAAAAGTCTTTCAAGACAATCCCTTTCGATCCGGCGCCCCCGGAAGCGCAGCGGCGTGAACTCGAACGGGTGGTCGCCCTCTGCATAAAGACCGTTGGAGAAGAATTACCGGGCGGCCATTTTGAAGCCTCTGTGAACGGCGGTATCGTCAATAGTGTCGGCATCGATAGGGAACGATTTAAGTTTTGGAAGTGTATGACGGAGAGCGGACACCCGCTTGCTCCAATCAACAAATAGGGTGCCGCAACGGCGTTGAACGCAGCCCATGAGTGACAACCGCCCCAAGTGTAACCCCTACCCCTGAGGCTCTCTTTGACTGCAGGAAACAAAAGGTGGATCGCATGACAGGCTCGAACGCTTTGATTGTCCTTCTCTTGGCCATCACGATGAATATTGCGTCGGGGATGTCGATTGTGCTCGCTGAAGATGCGTTATCTGTCCCGATACAATTGACACCGTTGAACCAGCCGCCACGAAAAGGGCCGATCCAGGAAGATTCACAAATGGTGAAACCTACGCAGAAGGAGCGAGAGGCTATCCATCAATTGCTTGCGACCAAACCGCGGCAGAAGGCTCTGCTGAATGCAGATAGGAAATACCTGAAGGGACTGCTCGACAAAGCCGCATGGGTTGGTTTCGAACGACGAATTGTGCATGAAATGTGGTCAGAGATGAGCGGGAAGGAGTGGCGTGATATTGCGGGGCCTTAACCCGCATTACGACAAATTGGAATCGGCACAATGAAGTGGACCGTCTATATCCTGGAATGTTCGGACAACAGCCTGTACACCGGCATCACCATTGATCTTGAGCGACGACTGGAAGAGCACAGAACAGGCCGGGGCGCAAAGTACACGAAACACCGAAATCCGTTGACGGTCCGGTATACCGAACATCGACGCACCAAAAGCGAGGCGCTCACACGTGAAGCCGCAATCAAATCCCTCGTCCGCTCAGAAAAACTGGCACTCATCGCCACTCAGCCCGCAACCTGGCTCTCTGAGCCAATCGATGGGCCGTTGACCAAGCCTCTCCATCGGCGTACCATCATCACCTGACGTTCCAGTGACGGTGGCTGCTGAACCTTCCGCACGCTACTACTCGTCATCCCGCGCGCCGGATCTCACACAGCCCCTGCACTCCTACGCCGGACTCTTTTCAGAACGCATCACCGCATGAATTCTAGCCCTTTTGAACGAGGGTTCAATGGTGACTGTCAGCCGCCGAGCCCTCCATCCCCTCTTGGCGCCGATCCTTGCGTCAACTGTCTGTCCCACGCTTACATCACATCCAGTTCCGACCGGTGAGACTGCGTCCTTGCTCGACACATCATGCGAACGAGGAGTTCGGCATGATCTATCCCGGACCGAAAACCACGCTACCAATGGGAGGAGGTCGTATTTGAAATTGCGGTGAACATCCGAACATCAGAGGAAGGGTCTGATCATGGCTTCACATACACCTGTGACTGATCGCATTCTCGGAACAGTCCAACGCACGCATGGGTGCGACCTGGATACCTTGACGAACAGTCTCACCGACCTGTCCTGGGGCCAGGTCTTTCTTGAAGTCGATCGGCTGAGCCGGGAAGGACAAGTACTGGTAACACTCGGCGCCGGAGGCCGCTACCTGATCCGGTTGCCGGATCACGACAGAGAGTCCGAGCACAGCCTCGTCCGTTCCTAATCGACGAATAGGGCGCAGGGGATCGCGAGCGACGCAAGGTTTCTCATGCTTGTTCACGCCTGTGGTATAGGCCTGCCTCCATAGCCTCCATTCCAGCTCTCCCCTTTCTCTCTTCAGAGGGCGGCCTGGATCGGTCCTATCGTGCGCGTTCCGCGAGCACAGGGACCGACCAGGCCGCCCCCTTCTCTTCTATTCGAACAGCTTCCTCACCCCCGCTTTAATCTGGTCCAGGCCTTCACGCAAGTCAGCCTCAAGCACATCGGCCTTGGCCTGCACCACCACGCGCTTGGCCTTGAGCTGGTCCTTAAACAACACCAGCTTGGTCAGTAGCTCTTCCTTCTTCCACTCCAACGTGACCTGCTGCTTATCTTTCTCACTTTCAAACCGATCCTTGAGTGCCTCAAACTCAGCTTCGAGCTTGCTCGTCCGGCCCACGAGATCCTCCCAGACCTTGCCTGACTCAAACGTAGCCCCTCTTAGTTTCTGTTCTGCAACTGATTCGAATTCATTCAGCGCCTTGAGAATCTTTGTCCTCTGTTCCTCAAACACATCACGGGCGTCCGCTTTACCGAGGGCCAACTGGACTTGAAGATGCTCGAGCTTGGCCTGCACCTCCATTTTTGCTTGCCCGGCTATGTCCTTCGACTTCTGCACGTCGGCCTGGACTTGCTTGAGCAGATCCCGCAGCTGTTGCTTACGCTGTTCCAGCCCCTGTAGCGCCTGATCTTTCGTCCGGGTGAGTTGCGCTTCCAGCGCCAGAGCCTGATGCTCCAACGCATCCATCTTCTTGTCGAACGACGCTCTGAGCTCTGTGATTCGCGACATGAGGCCCTCCTTTGGTGTGAAAGGGAAAAGATTGGCCGGTGAGGCAGGACGCTACCGAATCGCAGTGGATTTCATTAAACTGTCTGCCTGAGGAGGCGAGAACCCCTGGTATCCTCTGTGGCGCTCGGCAAGTTCCAATACGGAAAAGGGCTGCCCGTCCACCATCTCCGGCATGGTGAAGATTTGCCGTAGCTGGCCACCGCGGGCACCGACGATCTGGCTGGTAAAGACCACCCCTTGTGTCTTCAACCGTTCAATCGCCTGCTCGATGTCTTCCACGCGCACCGCCACATGGTGGAACACTTGGTCGCCAAACTTATTGACCCAACCAGGGATGATGCTCGAGCGACCCCGCTCGTCGGAGTACGCTTGATCCACGAAGAGCGCCGGGTACCCAACCTTCCGATAGACCTTCGCATACCAGTCTTGATATTCAATCGTTTCACTGTACCCATATCCAAGCCTCGTGAATTCCTCCGCCCGCTGATCGATATTCAACGTTCTCAACGTGAGATGATCTGCGACCGGGTAGAAACCAACCCCCGCCTTGTCCAGCGAGTCCTGCAACACTTTGGCTGCCTGATTGTGCGACACATAGTCGTCGATCATCCGACTGATCAACACATCGAGTTCAACGCCTTGATCCATGATGGCTGCCTCCATGGCTACGGATAGTCATTCGTCACTGGTCATGGCAAAAGCTGCTTCTCGGTCTGCCTCTGCATTTCTCCCATTGACCAATGACTTCTTTTTACTCCCCGAACTTTATCCCCTGGGCCAACGGTAAATCGTGACCCCAATTAATCGTGTTCGTCTGCCGCCTCATGTAGGCTTTCCAGGCATCCGAGCCGGCTTCGCGTCCTCCGCCGGTTTCCTTTTCGCCTCCAAAGGCGCCGCCGATTTCCGCTCCTGACGTCCCGATGTTCACATTGGCGATCCCGCAGTCGCTGCCGGCGGTGGACGTAAATCGCTCGCTGCTCCGCACGTCGGACGTAAAAATCGCAGAAGACAGCCCTTGGGGGACCGCATTCTGCATCGCAATGACATCGTCAAGTTCCTTGAAGGGCATCACATAGAGAATCGGCGCAAAGGTTTCGCGCTGGACGATGGGCCAATGGTTCTCCGCTTTCACGATGGCCGGTTCCACGAAATAGCCAGGCTGATCCAGCACCTGTCCCCCATAGAGGACTTTCCCTCCCGCCTGCTTGACCTCTTCAATCGCCTTTCGATAGGCCTCGACCGCATCTCGATCGATCAGCGGCCCCAGGAGGACGCCTGGCTCCAATGGATTGCCGATGTGTATCTGTTTGTATGCCGCGATCAGCTTCGCGACCACTTCATCGTACCGAGCCTCATGGACAAATAACCGTCTGGTCGTCGTACAACGTTGGCCGGCGGTACCGACTGCCCCAAACAGGATGGCGCGAATCGCCAAGGAGAGGTCCGCCGTCTGATCCACGATGATCGCGTTGTTGCCGCTCAGCTCCAAGAGCGTCCGCCCCAACCGTTGCGCGACGGTCGAGGCCACAGCTCGACCGACCGGAACCGACCCAGTGAACGAGATCAACGGCAACCGGCGATCCTTCACCAACTTCTCCGCGATGGCCTTCTCGCCCGTGATGATCAGTGAGAAAATCCCTCGATAGCCCTGCTGTTCCATCACCCGGTTACAGAGGTGCTGCACCGCAATCGCGCAGAGCGGCGCTTTCGGAGAAGGCTTCCACACCACCGTATCTCCGGCAATCGCAGCCAGGAAGGCATTCCAGGCCCAGACCGCAACGGGGAAATTGAAGGCGGTAATCACGCCAACCGGTCCAAGCGGATGCCATTGCTCCGACATCCGATGCTGCGCCCGCTCGGAATGCATCGTCGTTCCATACAACATGCGCGACTGGCCCACGGCAAAGTCCGCCATATCGATCATTTCCTGGACTTCACCGTCTCCCTCCGCCTTGATCTTGCCGACCTCAAGCGACACCAGCGAACCGAGCAAATCCTTATGCTCCCGCAACGATGCACCGATCAGCCGGACGAGCTCTCCCCGTTTGGGAGCCGGGACCAGCCTCCATTGCTGAAATGCCGCAATAGACTCCCTCACGATGTGCTCATAGTCATCGGCTGAACAGCCGTGAGTTTTTGCAATCGTCTCGCCTGTCGCTGGATTCACGGACTCCAGCTGCGCGGCGTTCTCGCCGGAAGCCCACCAATGTGTTCCGGTACTACCGCCGGAGTTGACTGCGCTCAAGCCCAATCCCTTGAGGATTTCCCCGGTGGACATCATTTGTAGCAGGCTCCAAATCGATTCTTGAGCACATCTTGTAACGGAAAGGATTCCTGGGTCACGAATCCTTTGTACTGTGTAGGAGCCGCCAGCACGAGGTCGGCGACAGCGCAGAGGCTCGATGCGGTGGTCACTTGAATGGCGGACCACAGCTTCCCTTTAATGCATTGGGGATAGATCTTCTTCACGTAGTTCTCCTCGAACAAGGCGCCTTCTCTCATGCCCATGACTGAGGTATAGATCAACACAACATCCTGTAAGGTCTGGGGAACGGCCCGTTCAAGAATTCGCTTGAGCGTCTCACGGTCCTCGTTCAGCTTGAGATCGTTCATCAAGAGGTGAATCTTTTCGCAATGGCCTGGATACCGTAGCGTCTTATAGTTCATGGTCCGGACTTTCCCCGCATAGGTATCGGCCAGCGTACCCAATCCTCCGGAGGTGTTGAATGCTTCGTAGAGGAGTCCATCCACTTCGATCGTCTCATACCCTTCGAGCGGCAAGAGGGACACCTTCTCTCCCCCTTCAATTCCGTAGCAGATGTTGCCGTACTCGTTGATCAGCCCATCGGTGGACCAGGTCAGCGAGTATTTGAGGGCATTACTGGGATGGACCGGCAAGGCTCCAACCCGCATCTTGACCGTATCCACCGTATCGAAATGAGTGATCAAGTCGTGCGCGGCAATGCTGATGAAACCAGGGGCCAAACCGCATTGCGGCACAAAGGCTTGCGGGGAGTCGGCACTGAGGACTTTGACCTGATTGGTGACCTCGACGTCCTCCGTCAGGTCGAAATAATGAAGCCGGTGTTCACGGGCCAGTCCAGCGACAACGGGATTACAGAAATAGGGCAGGCTCGATAGAACCGCATCGAATCGATGTGCCGTCATGCATGCGCTGACCGCGTCGGGATGTCGGACGTCGAGGTGCAGGGGGGTCACTCGCGAGAGACCGAGATCCTCGACAAGCTGCTTGGGAACGTCGAGACTGATGTCACCGAGAAAGACCTCGTAATCCCCGCTTTCTGACAAGAGACAGGCAACCAGGGATCCGATTTTCCCGGCGCCCAGGACAAGTACACGATGCATAGTTGGCCTCACTTTGGGTCAGTATACTCCTGCCCTAGCAGGCTCCGGAAACCTTTTTGCAAACTGAACCCTCTATCTTCAAATGGCGCTTCACGCGCCATGATCGTGAGAGAAAAGTAGTCTAACACATTGACTTGTATGAACATATCAACCATGAAGCGGGAACTGACTTTGTGTTATCCTAACGTACTGTCAGGAGCAATGGTTATGTTACGCATGCCTTCTCGAGTCGTACTTCCGTTCGGTTATCGGATCTCCATCCGCCAACTATCCGATACCGATATGGACCGTCGGGATCCGAATGCCGACGGAATCTGGGACGACGCCACGAAGACCATTTATCTTCGCAAGCGCTTACCCGTAACCAGACGGCGCTACATTCTCGCCCACGAACTTGGCCATGCCTGGCTCGACTGGCAGCATCGGCACTTAGATAACGGCAAAGCCAAAACTTAATAGGATGCTGAAAAAGTCCGCCAGCGGCGTTCTCAGTCGCTCGTCTCCCTGCAACGTACCCCAAGGGTACGCTTCAGTCGCCGAGCTCCCTGCGGCCTTGCTGGACGGACTTTTTGAGCATCCTGCAACATCCTCTTCTCGTGCATGATACGCGCGGGGCCAATGAAATTCTTGAATGCCCAATAGTTGCTCACCTAACTGCTCTTAGCCCCGGCTAACTTGAGCACTACCGCCCATTCGGTTTCTGTCACTGGCTGAACCGAGAGGCGTGAGCCTTTTCGCAATAAGACCATGCCCTTCAGCTTCGATTCCTGCCTCAGTCGATCGAGCGACAGGCTGGTCTTAAAGGTCTGACGATACCGGATGTCCACCATGTCCCACCGCGGAGCAGAGGGAACACTGGCTGCGTCGTAGTGGTGGCTGGTCTTGTCGAACTGGGTCTGGTCTGGATAGGCAGTCCGCACAACCTCCGCAATCCCCACCACAGCCGGCGGCTCGGCGTTGCTATGATAAAAAAACACCTGGTCTCCGACGGCCATCTCGCGCATGAAGTTGCGCGCCTGATAGTTCCGCACCCCATCCCAACAGGTCGTCTGTTTGGGAGATCGCGCAAGATCGTCGATCGAAAATACCCGTGGTTCTGATTTCATCAGCCAATAACGGCGCCCCTGTACCATCGCATCACCTCTTCCTGTTTGGTCATTCAACGCATTGCCTGTATGCTGGTCGGCGCTGGCCCCTTGCTGATGGCCCTGTTGAGTAGCCTGCGAGATGCTCGCTTCTTGTCCATGACACGCAGGTGAGCAGCCCGAGCCATGAGTACTAGTCTAGTGACAGAGAATCATTCACAGGGTTGCACATCGTTGAAGGAACAAGTCATGTCTCATCGATCGCTTTCCCGATCCTGTGTTTCCATATATTGAATCAGCGCCCGATAGGTTAGCTCCCTGACCCTCGCCTTTCCGGCAACCTGGCTCCCGAAATTTCCCTCCAGCCATACCCGGTCGGACACCTGAGTCGTCGCGTCATTGCAGAGACCCCACATGTGGTGGAGAAAGCCCTCCGGCAGACCCACTTGCATACCTTCAGATTCAATACGGTCATCCAGTAACGCGAGAAGATCGGAAATCGCCTGGTCCGGCCGATAGGGCATCACGGCGAATCCAAACTGCTCCTGTGCGAGTGTCTCCTGCTTTGCCTGCTCGACCAAATCATTCATGTACTCTTTGAGCAAGCCCACCACATGACCCGACAGTGCCATACCGTTCTCCTTTTCCGACATTATGGGGATGTGCAGGAAAGGGAGCAAGAACCAGCTGGTTGATTTGGTTTATCTGGCTCGTTTCGTTCAACCAAAAAACCAGACAAACCAAACAGACCAAATGAACAAGACAAGCTGGCGGACTTTTTCAGCATCCTGCGCGGGTCATGCGGTTGACCAGCCAACGAACGGTTCTCTATGATGCCGACCATGCGGCTGCATGCGGGGAGAAGTTGCGATGGTCGAGCGGTTTGAGGTTGCACTGAATACCCCGGCGGGACGGTTGACTACGGCTATCGATGTGCCGACCGGCTTCATTCCCATCACCTCGATCGTTCCGGTTACACGACGCCTTGGTGAAGAAGCCGCGCAACTGGAAATCCAGCAGGCCACCGAACTAGGGCAGACCGTTTCTTGCCGGATTGGCTGCGCCGCCTGCTGCCGCATGCTGGTTCCCCTCTCCGCACCGGAAGCCTTCGCGCTGCGAGACTATGTGGGAGAGCTCCCGGAGGATCGGCGAATCCCTCTGTTGAATCGAATCAGCGGCACAAAGGATCGCCTGAGCCGCGAAGGACTGTGGGGTCAGCTCAACGATATAGCAAAGGCCTCCAAGCCCGTGCTGGACGAAGAGCTCGACCCAATCAATCGATCCTACTATGAATTGAGAATCCCTTGTCCCTATTTGGAAAATGAGCTCTGTTCCATTTATGAGGCACGACCGTCCGCTTGCAGGGAACTCCTCGTTACCTCCCCTGCGGAACTCTGTCAGGATCAAATACAGAATCCGGTCACGCCCCTACCTGTCTCGATGCGAATCAGTTCCATCCTGGGGCTGGCCTGGGGAACCCTGACCAACTCTCCCCCTCGACTCATCCCCCTCCCGATGGCCCTCGAATGGGCCGAACGGCATGAAGAGGAATCCCGACGGACTTGGCCAGGCTCGGCTCTTTTGGACCAGGTTCTCGAGCAGATGTGGCGGTTTCTAAGCCAAGCGTTTCAACAACGAAGCAAAAATGCTGACCGCTAGATTCTACGACTGCGAGCGAAGAGGAGAGATTGCATGCAAAAACCTGTGATTGTCTGTTTAGATTTGGAAGGAGTGTTGGTGCCGGAGATCTGGATCAACGTAGCGCTCAAGACCGGCATCGACGAACTGAAAATTACCACCAGGGAGATGCCTGATTACGATGCCTTGATGAAACGGCGGCTGGCTATTCTGGATCAGCACAAACTCACCATTCACGATATCCAGGGCGTTATCGAGAAGATGGGGCCGCTTGAAGGAGCCATGGATTTTGTCGCCTGGATCCGCGAGCGATGCCAAGTGATTATCTTATCCGATACGTTCTATCAGTTCGCCCAACCGCTGATGCGCCAGTTGGGATTCCCGACACTCTTTTGCAATCAGTTGGAAATCGATCAAGCCGGCCGTATTGTCAGTTACCACATGCGGATGCCGAACCAGAAAAAACACTCGGTGGCGGCATTCAAGTCCCTCAACTTTCACGTCCTGGCCGCCGGCGATGCTTACAACGACACAGCCATGCTAGGAGAGGCCCACGCGGGATTCTTCTTCTGTCCGCCGGAACACCTTCCAAAGGAGTTCCCGCAATTTCCAGTAACGAAGACGTACGGGGAGCTACAGGCACGGTTTGCGGAGGCAGGGAATCTCAAGTAGCTGTCAGCTGTCAGCCCCTCAACAAACTTCCTCCCCTTTGTAAGGGAAGACGAGGAGGGGTAGAGACTCTCGTCCCGCACTAGGCGCAGGCGTTTGCGATCTGATGCCTGAAAGCTGATAGCTCGCTACTCCCCATTCACCACTTCCAGCACTCGACGGCCATAGCGTTCTGCCTTCAGCGCGCCAATGCCTGGAACCTCCATGAGGGCAGCGGGTGTCACGGGCTTGTGCCCGGCAATGGCCTTCAGTGTTTTGTCATGAAAAATGAGAAAGGCCGCGACGCCCTCTTCCTCGGCAAGCTCCGTGCGAAGTTGTTTGAGCCGTTCGAAGAGCTGCGGATCCGCTGGCAATGTTCGCAGGACAACCGTAGATAGGGCCTTCTCCCGGAACGGCTTTGTCACCAGTACATCCGGTTGCGGCTCTTCTGCCTGTTTCAACTGCACTGCCCCGATCCCTTGGAGGATCTCCCGCCCCTTGCGCGTCACATCGAGAATAGGATATTCCGTGCCTTCGACCTGAAGATAGGCTGAGTCGATCAACTCTCTCACCAGACCGGTCACAGACAACTTCGAGCGTGCACGACACATTCCGTATGTCGGACAGTCTTCCGCGCCATAGGCCTGCATCGCTTTCGAACGGCTTCCACGAAGAATCTCGACGATTCGACTCACGCCGAACCGGCCCCTGCACCAGGACACAGTCTCTAAGACGGCCTTCGCGGAAGCGGCATTGTCGTGCGACACCTCTCTGCTCGGTCGCCGGACAGGCGCGACACAGCGATCGCAGAGGCCACAGGGGCCCAAAGCCCGCTCATCTTCATCGCTGAAATACTCAAGAATGGCGAGCTGCCGGCAGTCCGATACCGACACATATCCCAGCATTTCTTGGAGTAGCGTCTTCATCCGCTCGGCACGATCTGCGCCTTCAGGATCTTGCGCCGCCTGCTGAATGAAGTACTCCTGCGTGGCCAGATCCCGCTCATGGAACAGCAACACACAGGCAGCGGGTCGCCCGTCGCGCCCGGCTCGCCCGACCTCTTGATAATAGGCCTCCACACTTCCCGGAATGTCGAAATGGACGACCAGTCTGACATCCGACTTATCGATGCCCATGCCGAAAGCATTCGTCGCAGCCAGAATCCTCACATTCCCCCGGCGAAAGTCGTCGTGGACAAGTTGCCGCTCCTCATCCGAGAGACCTGCATGGTAGTAGCCGACCGACTGGTGAGACTCTCCCAGCCATTCCGCGACTTCCTCCACCGCCCGGCGCGTCGCGCAGTAAATCAGGATCGTGCCTTTCTCCGTCTCCCGAACCAACCGCTCCAACGCAGCCAGTTTTTCTTGGCGGGACTGGCAGAGGCGAACAGACAAGGCAAGATTGTCCCGGCGAAACCCTGCGACTAACTTGAATGGGTCTCGGAGGGACAATCGTTTGCACAGATCCGTTTGAACGCGGGTGGTGGCAGTGGCGGTCAGAGCCAGACAGGGAGGATTCGTGAGTTCCTGGCGCAGGCGGCCGATTTTGAGATAGTCGGGTCTAAAATCGTGCCCCCACTGCGAAATGCAATGGGCCTCGTCGACTACCAGCAGCGAAACCCAGAGGGACCGCAAGAGTTGGAGAAATCCTTCGTGCTGCATCCGTTCCGGCGCCAGATAGAGCAACTGGAGCCGCTTCTGATTGAGGTCCTGTATCACACGATGCTTTTCAAGCCCTGTGAGACCAGAGTGAAACGCCGCCACCTTGATGTTGCGCTGTTTTAAGCTTGCCACTTGATCTTGCATGAGTGCGATGAGCGGAGAAATGACCAGGGTTAACCCGGGCAACAGGGTTGCCGGCAATTGATAGCAGAGCGACTTGCCCTGCCCTGTCGGCATGACCGCCATCGCATCACGCCCGGCCAGCACGGCACGAACGACCTCCTCCTGGCCAGGCCGAAACTTCGCAAAACCGAACTGTTCGCTGAGCTGTCGAGTCAGATCATCCACGGTGAGGTTAATCTAGAAACAGGATGGTGGTGGAGCGCAAAAGTGAGCAGAGTATAGACGACTGCCCTACTACGGGCAAGCCGGATGAGCAGATAGGTAGCAAACGGCCGTCGGCTTCGGAAGGAAGAGATCTCGGAGGCTGAGAGTTGACGGCTTTTGAACTATTCCTCCCCTTTGTAAGGGGAGGCCAGGAGGGGTAGAGCTTCTGTTCGAAACCAACCGGTCGTTGCAGTCTCATAGGAGCGACCTCCCCCACCCCTCCTTACGAAGGAGGGGGAAGATGGCGGACGGCTACGCACTTTACGCTAGAAGTTCATCCAGAGCTGTAGATAGGCCCAATCTTGATCGGCCTTGGTACCCAGGTTCTCCTTGATATAGGCCCCGGCAAACAAATGGCCATAGACCGCCTGAAGGGACAACTTGCCGTCCATAAATATGTGCGTCCAGGCAAAGTCTATTTCGTCGCCGACGTGCCTCGTGGTGTTGTCCGTTTTTGAAAAGACATAGACGCCCTGTGTGGCTCGATACCAGTTGTCCTTCGTATTGGCGAGGTTCATCCTGGATGCCCACACTTCAACATGGTCATCCTTGGTAGGACGGAATTGCAAGTTGACCGCGAAACCCATTAAATTTTTCCAGCCTTGGACATCCATATAGCCCATGTGGAGGTGGTTGGTCGGGTACAGGTTCTCAAACGTATTGGCAGTTTTACACTCTGTGTTGCCACCGATATTACAGTTCGCCCTGCCATCGCCAGAAGCATAGTCGAAGTTCAAAGCCAACCGCGGCTTCCAGGCCCACTCATAGTGCGTGTAGCCGATCCAGTTTCTGGTCGCCCAGGCGCTGATGTGGAGGTTCTTCGTGTTCCCGTACCCGTTCTGCGTTGCGTTCGTACCAAGCGCGCTCGGCAGCCCGCCCACCGTACCCACCGTATCGCCATCGCCCATTTGGCCGAACTGATAGAGGGATTCGCTTATCAGGTCGAAGTTGCCCTTGCGCATCTCGATCCGGCCTCCGACATTATGACGGGTCTGGTTCGAATGCCTCGGCGTGCCAAGTCCCTGAGCCCGGTTGTCAGCCGAGTTGTACCGGTTGGAGTAGAGGATGTAGTAGGGCTCGATGATGAATCCCGGCACCGACTTGATCTGGTTGTAGAAAATGAGAACGTCGGAGTCTTGGTTCGCATTGCCGTTACCAATGGGGGTTGGGCCGATGTTCGGGTCACGCGCGCCGACCGGCACTGCTTGCCCGAGATCTGACTCAGAGGTGCGAAACCAACCAGCGTAGGTATCCCAGGCCTTGGTGCTGTATTGCAACATCACACCGTCATGGGAAATTCCTGTGTTGGACCAGTCGAAGGCACCGAACAGAGACTGGTTGCCGAACACCACATATTGCCGACCGGCCTTCACGCTCAGGCCTTGAAACCCGGCAAAGTTTCGAACCAACATGTAGGCAGCGCGGACCCCCAACGTGCCACAGTTGCCCCCGCCATTAGCGGTTGCACAGCCGTTATGGTTCCTCGCATCGTCTTGGGTACCCTCTCTGCCATTCGCCCCGTTTCCGCCCCAGGTTCTCGAATCTTGCAGTTCCATGTAGAAATTCACGTCCGGCGAGAGATCGTAGCCGATACCCAACCTGGTCAACTGTTGGGAGTAGAAGTCGTTTTGTTGGCCAGGAGTACCATTTGGCGTGGTGCCGGAGTTAGGGCGGTTACAAGCTCCGTTCCCGACGATCGTGCTGCCGAAACAGACGCCGTTCCGCCAGATCGGTCGCACGCGGAGATCGCCGCGTATCCAAAATTTTGAGAGATCAAAGTTCTTCCCGATTTTCGGATCGTAGATTTCGTATTCTTCCTTATTCGGAATTGAGCGAGGAACGACCCCGACGTGGGTGATTCTTTCACCCTCCGGCAATTCAAACGCGGCTTGCGCCGGGGCCGTCACGAATGACAACCCCGCTACTATCGCGGCCGCATGGCAATAGGCGGCCACATTGGCCCACCATGTTCGTTTGATGACTCTCATGTGATACTCCAGTCAACTTGAGAAGGTAGCCGCGGGTAACTCATGAGGTAGTGGCGCAGCTAGTTGAGGGGATTACAACAAGAGCAGGACTGACAGTCAACGCCAAACTGGACAAGAGGCAACATTCGGCCGATATGAAAGTGAAGGCAGTCGAGACAGCTTCCGTGAACCTTGGATCGTATGTATACCATGGGGGAGGACTTATACCATCAGGCCGAGCCGGCTGTGAATACCGATCGGTCGACGGCCTAGTGGCTAGAGCTTACTCGTCTCGCTTCTTCTACTTTTCTCTCCGCACCGTTACGCCTGATTGGTTGGTCCCTTTGAATCAACCTGTTTCTCTGCCGACGTTGTCACAGCCTTAATCTGTTCTTCAGCATCTTTGATCGAAGCCTGAAAATCCTGTTCGACCATCTTCACTTCCTGCTGGATCATGTTGAGCTCCGGCTCCACTGACTTCCGCAAGTCGTCCGCTGTCTCCTTGAACCCCTTGACCAATTTTCCGACCTGGCGAGCGACTTCAGGCAGCTGCTTGGGGCCAAACAGCAAGAACGCGATCACTAAAATAATAAGAACTTCGCCGATGCCCAATCCGAACATGGTTCGTCATACGTAAAACGTCACGCGTCATGCGAAAAGCAAAAAAGGAAGCGGCTGATTCCTCTTGGCGCTTCACGCCTCACGCCTCACGCGTCACGTCCCCTTACCCTTGCTTGACCTGCGTCCCTGATTGAACAGGCGCCGTGGCCGGTGGAGCGGCCTGCGCGACCTGCGAGGGTGGCGCTTCAGGCGTATCGGAAGGAGGAGGCGTCACGTCGATGGCATCGGCCTCGTTGACGCTCTTCTTGAATCCTTTGATGGCCTTCCCGAGCCCTTCACCCAACTGCGGAATCTTGCCGGCGCCGAAAATGATCAAGACAATGACCAAAATCAGGACCAATTCCATCCATCCGAACGATCCAAACATCAATCACCTACTTTCTCTTTTTGCTCCACCCAGGCCCACTCGCCCTGCTGTGTTAAAACAAGCGAACGATGGAGCTCGCCTCATACGAGGAGAAGACTGTAAAGGGTATAGGAAGAACAAGAACTGAGTCAAGCAGAGAAATTCGGCAATCGGGCTCGGTCGCCTGAGATAATCAGCGCGGTTGGATAAAGGAATGAAAGTAATCCACAGGGCTCGGTGGCGCGGTCAAGGCAATCATAAACGACTGCGGATCGTAGCCGATGTCCTCGAGATCCTTCGAGGCCAAGGTCAGCTCTTCCTCTGTAAGATAGGCAACGGTGTCCGGAATGCCTGTCGGCGTGAGCGCGCGCACAAGGGCCTGAAGTGCTTCACGCTCTTCCGGCGGCACCTCCAACGGAATGGGGAAATCCAAATGGCGCGCGTAGGGGCTCCGATAGGTCTCGTTCAATGAATGGAGGGTCTTGAGCATGAGACGGTCCTGTTCCCACGGCGCCATTTTTGTACCGGCGGAAGGATGGGTGGCGATGAGATCCATAAGGGTCAAGCCGTTGGTCCCCAAACTGCGCCCCACGAACTCACGCTGGCTTTCTAGGGTCATTGAGCCGGCCTCCAACTGCTTGGCGACCGCTTCGGCCAACGCAAAGTTGACCATAAAGCTCTGTTGCCCGCCGAATTGGCCATAACAAGGCTTCTCCGGATCGTTCAACACTTCCATGTCCGCTGTCCCTGCATCGAAACTGCTGAAGCCAATCGCATCGGGAGCCAGCAGGCGCTTGGCCTCCTTGATCGTAGCATAGGCCCCCAGATTGACTGGCACCAGTACTCGTTCATCGATACGTTTGAGAAAATCGGCGATCGTCTTCCGGTAGGGAACCTCTTTCCATTCGACCGCCCGATATTCACGCTCCCACACCAGGTCGTCGAGAAACGGAGGAAAACCTCTGAGTGCCTCCATGTCCATCGTCTCGAACGATCGGACAAAGGCCTGCCAATCGGAAATTTTCGCATGTGCAGCCTCGCTCAAATTGGGCCGCATGAACTCCTCTTCAATGTCTCCCCCCTGGCGCGACATCAATTTCGTTGAGAGATCGTTCCACAGTTCGTTACAGATGATGCGATCCACCGTGCCATCGGCAACCGCATCGAGTAGGCCTACGGTCCCTAGGTGGACCTCAACCCGATCGCGGTGAGACGCAAGTTCCGGATGGGCCATGGCTGCATCAAGCACGGCCTGTTCCCAATCGACCAACACATAGCGAATGCGGGGATACACCAGTCCATTCTTATCGAGAACCTTGAGATAGCTCAAGAAGCAGGCGGCGAGATTGCCGTTGCCAGGGCCCCATTCATGGATGACCAGGCTAGGGGCTAGCGGCGAGGGGCTAGGGGGCGAAAAATCTTCGCTTTTACCTCTAGCCTCGTGCCTCGTGCCTCGTGCCTGCTCGCGTCGCACGACGCGAGCGTAGTAGTCCGCCGCGAGAGCATGGGCAAGCCGGTAATCGGCTGATGCAAATGTTTGGTAGAAACTACGGATCTGATCGCCCCGGAAACGGTAGAAAAGCCTATTGATGTGGACTTGCCACTGATCCACCGGCTTATAGTCGCCGATGAGCTGAGGTAACGCGTCTGCATCTTGCAACATAAAAATCCTGATTGGAGAGAGAGACAGGACTCCTTCGCTTCCTGAGTCTCACTCGTCACGCGAGTCCCGTGCATCGAGCCCTTCTCGATTCCAGCTTTAAGGAGGCGGATTCTAACAGAACCAGAAATTTGGTCGCAACCGTCCCTTCCGTACCTCTCGCCCCTTGCCTCAAGCCGCTCGCCTTGGGTTCGCTCCCTTGACAGCTCCCATCGACCAGTGTACCAAGACGCTATGGCGAACAGCATGAGACGAGCGGGGCGAGGGCTAATCGCGGCGGTCATGATCCTGGCCCTGTCGCCGCTGCCGACAATCCAGGCAACGGAGCTGCCGATCACCAAGAATTCCTCCATCCCTGATTTTCAGAACCGCACCCAAGACGTCACCCCCTACAACTTCGATGCTCCACCGCAAGGCCTGTTCCGCACCATTACAACAGCAGAAGGATTTGATGAGCAATTGAGCCTTCACCGTACGCACGAAATCGTGCCGGTGAACCCGACAGACCGGTTCCGCCCCAATACCCCGGCGGTCTTCATTGTCTTCCTCCTTCACCAGCATTATCAGGGATTCCAGGTGATCGGACGCTGTTTCCCTGAAGCGGTAGCCGGCCTCGATCCCACCCTTTCGATCGGACAAGACGCGATGTACATTGCGCTCGAAGACGACACTGGGTATCTCACGTTCTCCCCTCCACTCGGCGCCTGGAAGCCCGGCCGATATAAAGTGGAAATTCACGTGGGAGAACAGATCAACGAGATGAGTCTGATGGGCGCGATGCGTTTCACCGTCACCGCGCCGTCAGGAGGGTAGCGAGAAGAGCGCGGCGCGGTTTGACGCTCCCTCCATCATTCTGTAGAATGCCCGCGTGAGCCTGTGGACCCCCTTCTGCGTCAGGAATATCTGCCCCGCATGACCGTGCCATCCCATCCATGGGCCTCCGTTCTCATCCCTATCAAGGATGAGCGAGAGAATCTCGCTCCACTGATTGAGGGGCTGCTGGCCGTCATGGGTTCACATGCGACCTCGCAGACTCGACCGTTTGAAATTATCTTTGTGGACGATGGCAGCGGCGACGGCAGCGGCGAAGAGCTGGACCGCCTGGCGGGGCAACACCCCCAGATTCGGGTATTCCACCTCGACCGAAACTACGGCAAGACCTGTGCGCTCGACGCGGGCTTTAATCAATCTTCCGGAGACATCATCATTCAAATCGACGGCGACCTTCAGCAGGACAGTGCGGAC
>JANOJM010000280.1:0-8810 GCA_031418735.1 Nitrospiraceae bacterium
GCATTTCATATCCATGTTAGTACGAACGGGGAGCCATGGCAGACGATCGACGCCGTTGCCGATGTGTCGGCGTCCATCGATGCCGTTGTCCCGACCAGAGTCATCCAAGTCGACAGCGTGATCGAAGCGGAGGATGTCGCGATTCATCGTGTCAAACTCATGGATTTGGACCATCAGTTGATCACGAACGTGAAGGATGCCATCGGGAAGAGCGCCGCGCGTCCATTGCAGACCAATAATCCGATTCGTCTCGGGATGGTGAAAAAACCCTATGCCGTGCGCAAGGGGGATCGTGTGTCTATCGAGGCGCGGCACGGGGGGCTCTCGATTCAGGTGGTCGGCCTGGCGAAGTCGAGTGGGGAGCTTGGGCAGACTGCCACGGTGGCCAATGTCGATTCAGGCAAAGAGCTGCGCGCGAAGATTGTCGGACCAGGAGCTGTTCGTGTTGACTACTAGCAAGATGCTGAAAAAAGGGAACAGGGTAGCCTGGCCGCCCTCCTGCTCGCGGAACGCGCACGATCAGAATGTGCTCGTTCGACGCGCGCAATTGAGGGTCGACCAGGCCACCCTTGAAATTGAACTGGAGAATTGGGAAGACGCGCGCAGTTGGGATCATCCCTGCCACCCCTTGGTAAGTGATAGATCGTCTGCGGTCTTGCTTGGGACAAGGCGCGTCTTGGCGCGCCAGGGTTGGGTGGGTGAGAAGGCTGGTCATTTTGAGCATCTTGCGGTTATGACGGCGGCCATGTTGACGGTCGCGCTGCTCAGCTCTGGCTGTGCCTCATCGTCGCAAAAGGTTGTTTCGACGCTCACGGTCCCTTCCTTGCCGGCCCCAAAAACGCTGGGCTCTCTCTGGCAGGAAGAAAACGGCCGCGCCTATCTCTATGAAGATATGAGGGCGATGCGGGTCGGGGATATTCTCACGATCAAAATCGTTGAGAATCATAAGGGGTCGAAGTCCGCCGACACCTCAGCTGAGCGGGATTCCACCATCAACACCAGTCTAGCCGGCAGCGCCATTGGATACATCGGTATTCCAGGCATTCGTCTCGGCGGTGAAGCCAGGCGAGGTCTCGGCATCGATGGGAGTTCCTCGAACAAGTTTGAGGGCAAGGGCACCACGAATCGCGAAGGAACCTTGACGGGAACCATTTCGTCCATCGTCACGGAAGTTCTGCCTAACGGCGATCTTCGGATCGAGGGACGCAGGGAAGTGACGGTCAATAGCGAGAAGCAGTTGATGACGATCGCCGGCATCGTTCGGCGGGTCGATGTCAATACGAAGAATACGGTGTTCTCGTCCGCCATTGCGGATGCCAAGATCGAGTATTCAGGGCTGGGGGTTCTGGGCGATATCCAACGCCCGGGATGGCTGGTTCGGATTCTTGATTGGATCAGTCCAATTTAGATCACGGTATTCATGACGATTCGTTACAAAACTGTATCAACAGGCCAGGCGAGAGGCTAGGGGCTAGGGGCTAGAGGAAAGAGCTGTGTTTCTTTAACCAGAAGTATTCACCCCGAGCCTCTGGCCCCTTGCCTCTCGCCGGAAGGCTAGCGATTGCAGTAGAAGCGCTCATGAATAATGCGGGTTAAGGGGGCAGGAGTTATGAGAAATACCATGAGACGAACTGAAGGCATCCGTTGGGACCGGTGGCACCGCATGGCCATGATGCGCTCATTGGAGCTGATGGTGCTGAACGGAGTCGTCCGTAGCGCAGAGGTCGATCCCCCTCAACACCCTGCCAGGCGTGCAGACATTGGAACGAATCCAAGGGCCTCATTATCCATGCCGCTCGTCAACCTTGATAAGCAGGGCTGGTTCTCCCGTTTTTTTCGCCGGCGAGCCGATGCATCTTTTACCCACGTGAGGCACACGACATGATACGAGCACGAATGAGCATCGGACTGTTGGTATTGGGGAGCCTTCTGTGGGCCCTACCGGCCGATGCGGTTCGGATCAAAGACGTGGGGTCGTTCGAAGGCGTTCGAGACAACCAGTTGATCGGCTATGGCCTCGTCGTCGGTTTAGATCGAACCGGCGATCAGGTCATCGGCGGACAATTCACGATTCAAGCCATGATGTCGATGTTAAACAAGATGGGCATCAACCTCGTGATCGACCCGATCCAGTTGCTGACGCGCAATATCGCCTCGGTGATGGTGACGGCCAAATTGCCGCCCTTTGCCAAGCCCGGCTTGACGGTCGATGTGCTGGTGTCCTCCATGGCCAATGCCAAGAGCCTGCAAGGCGGCACCCTGTTGCTCACCCCGCTGAAGGCGGCGAACCAGCAAATATATGCCGTGGCTCAAGGACCGGTTTCCATCGGAGGATTCCTGGGAGGGACGGGCGGGGCTGGTGGATCCAGCGTCACGAAGAACCATCAATCTGCCGGGATCGTGCCAGGCGGCGCAATCATTGAAAAGGATGCAGGCATCGATATCGAATCCTGGGAGACCGTGTCGGTGCTTCTGCGTCAACCAGATTTTACGACGGCGATCCGAACGACGGAAGCGATCGATGGGGTGTTCGGCAAGGGGAGCGCGACGGCGGTGAATTCCGGACTTGTCCGGGCATCGATTCCGGCAACATTTCGTGGCCGAGTCGTGGAATACATCGCCACGATCGAAGGATTGGATGTCAATGTCGACATGCCTGCGAAGGTCGTCGTGAATGAACGGACCGGCACCGTGGTGTTGGGGGAACATGTCCGTATCTCCACTTGCGCCATCTCCCATGGCAATCTGACGATTTCAGTGAAGAACACGGTCAATGTATCGCAGCCCTCTGCGCCGGTGATTGGGTCCGCTGCCGGACAGACGACCGTGACCGAAGATGTTCAGGCGGAGGTGAAAGAGCAGGAGTCCAGGCTGGTAGTCGTGGATGAAACGGTCACGCTTGGGGAGGTCGTGCGAGCGCTGAATGCAGTCGGAGTGACCCCCAGGGACTTGGTCGCTATCCTGTCGGCCCTCAGAGCAGCTGGAGCACTTCAGGCAAATCTTGATGTTATATAGTTAAGACATTGATTAGTTTGTACATATTTAACTTATGGTGATGCCGTGTATCAGGATATCAAGAGCCTTAGCCCGATCGGAAATATAGCCGGAACCCAGCTTGGCTTGTCGCAAGTTCCTCAAGGATATGACCAAGGTCGTCAGGGCCATGCGGTGGACCTGAAGGAGGCAGCCCATGAATTCGAGGCCTATTTTATCTCTAACCTTTTGAAAGAGATGAGAGCGACTGTCCCGAAGGGAGCGCTGGAAAACAAGGGGGGGGCCTACTTTTACTCCTTTTATGACCAGGAAATCGGCCGGTTGGCCTCCGAAGCGGGAGGGCTTGGATTTGCCAGAATGGTTCATGAATATACAGAAAAAAACGCCCCCGCCCTCAAGTTTTCAGAACCGGCAGCCGATACTAAAGGCGACAAGGATTATCCCCCCGCCCTCAAGAGGGTATCGGGCTGAAGTAGGTAGATAGGTAGATAGGCTGAAGTATTCGGAGCTCCGGCCTTCAGCCTAAATACCTGGGTAGTTACGAAGAAAGAACAAAGAGGAGCCATTGTCATGCAGATCTCCGGTCATGGTAAGCCAGATCATCTTGCTCAGATCCTACTCGGTATCCAGGGAACCGATGCGGTCGGTGGGAAGCCGAAAGCACAGCAGGACGGACGTCAGGATCGGGTGCAGATTTCAGATCGGGCTAAGGAGATGCAGCGGATCAAGACGTTGGCCGATCAGCCCGATGCCGCACGAGAAGAACGGATTGAACGGATTAGCCGATCGGTAGAAGCCGGCACCTATACGGTGTCCGGGAGACAGGTTGCCGACGCACTCATCCGTCAGACGCTCACCGACGCGGTTCTTTAATAGGTTGGGAAGGCGCGATCTGAAGGCTGAAGGGGTATAGGCTGAAGGCCGAAGGCCAGAGATCGGAGATCCGAACACTTCAGCCTTCAGTCTTCACCCCGCCCGCGAGACGGACGACGGTTCGAGGTTCGAAGTTCGAGGTTTTCGGAACTTCGAACCCGGAACTTCGAACTTCGGATCACGCTTCACGCGTTACACTTCACGGGTATTGAAAACTATGCAGGATCTCGTAACCGCCCTCCAGCAACTGGATCACATCCTACGCCGTGAAGAAGCCCAGTGCGATGCGCTGGGGGAGAATATTCAGCGAGAACGGCAGGCCCTTCGCACACTCACATTGACAGATATAGCCGAGGTTAATCGTCAACGAGCTTCGTTGCTGGATGAGCTTCTCCTGCTCGAAACGGAGCGAACAGCTTGGGTTGCAGGGTTGGCTGATCGTTGGAACCTCGCTCCATCGGCCATATCCCTGAGCACCATTCTCGAACGGCTTGAAACGGCCGATGCCAAGAGGCTGGAAACCTTGTATAGGGGGATGGCCGGGAAGATTCGCGCGCTTCGTCATGAGATATCGATCAATGCCGGCATCTTGAATAGCCTGCAGGCCTTCATCAGAAAAGGGTTGAATGTTGTGCGCCAGGCCACGGCTCCTCTGGGACTCTATTCCGGATCCGGAGAGGCTCATGAAAGTGGGATGCGCGCCATGATGTTTCGACAGAAAGGCTAGCGAGATGCGCGAAACGCGCGATGCGTTTCGAGTTTCATGTTTCTAGTTTCAGGTTAAAGGTTTTACGTTTCCAGTTCCTAGTTCGCCGACAACTTGAAACTAGAAACTCGAAACCAGAAACTCGGATTGGTTTTCTTCGGGTTGGTAGAGGACCGAATGTCAATTAACAGACTGGTGGAGATCGGCAAATCCGCCTTATTCACCGCGCAACAGGCTATTTCGGTCGCGGGACACAACATTGCAAACGTCAATACGCCCGGGTTTTCCCGGCAAGAGGTCACCCTGGCCGAGAACAGGCCGGAGAACGGATCGCCCGGCCAGATCGGCACGGGCGTGCATGCCGAGAGCATTCGACGTTCATTCGATTCCTTTGTCGAGCAGCAGTTACTCGCCTCGCGTGAACGGCTGGGAGAGTTTACCGCTTCGAGCAACGCGCTGGCCAGGTTGGAGCCGCTGTTTGGGGATGCCAATAATCTTGGCATCGGGGCGGGGCTCAACGAATTCTTCGGCGCGCTTCAGGATGTGGCGACCAACCCGAACGACTTATCTGCCAGGACCGTATTCCTCTCCAAGGCTACGGCGCTCGCGGGCCGATTCAATCAGGCGGCTGCGGACTTGACTGATGCGCAGAGTTTTCTCAACCGTCAAGTCGGGCAAACCATCACGGATGTGAATCGTCTGACATCCCGGATCGCAGATTTGAACGCCAAAATTGCCGGCGCTGAATCCACGGGGCAACAGGCCAATGACCTGCGAGATGAACGGGGAGTCGCGCTCGCCGATCTGGGCGAGTTGATCGAGGTGTCATCGATCGAAGACGCCTCGGGCCAACTGACCGTATTTGCCGGACGTGGACATATTCTGACGGACAAGGAGCGGACCTACCAGCTGGTCGCAGTCCCAAATTCAGGCAACAATGGGCTACTCGATGTGCACTATGATGTGGGGGCAGGGACGACGACGAGTCTGACGTCTGTGATACAAAGCGGGCGGCTCAAAGGACTTCTTGACGTTCGCGATCAAAGCATTCCTTCATTGCGGGCCTCCCTCGACACATTGGCTTCGGAAGTCGTCACCCAGGTCAATCAACGACATCGACTGGGTTTCGGCCTCGATGGCTCCACCAATCAGGACTTCTTTGCGCCGACCGGGACGACGGCCAGTACGATTGCCGTCTCATTAGCCAATGTCCGGCAGATTGCTGCTTCATCGACTGCCGTAGGAGTTCCTGGCAATAATGCGAATGCCCTGGCCTTGGCCGGTCTCCGGAACCAGGCCTTCGCCTCGTTCGGAAATGTGACATTTCAAGAGTACTACAGCACCATCGCCGGGAATTTTGGTTCGATTGCGCAAGGCGTCGATGGCAATCTCAGGGCACAAGAGATTCTTCATGCCCAATTGACGTCCCAACGCGCATCCATTTCCGGCGTATCGATGGACGAAGAGCTCGCCAATCTCCTCCAGTATCAACGGAGCTTTGAGGCGGCCTCGCGCATGATTGTCGTAGCGGACGAAATGTTTCAAACCATCTTATCGATCAAACGGTGAGATGGTCTGTCTGGTTGATCTAGTCTGTCTGGTCTATCTTGTTCGTCGGACCAAAGGAATCGGATAAACCGAATAGACCAGTCAGATCGAGCAGACGAAATAGACCAGATAGACCGAATAGACGAGACAGACCAGAAAGAGGGCCTGACCATGCGAGTCTCTGATCAGCAGTTATTCGGCTCTACGGCAGGGAGTCTGGAGCGCATCAAGGAAAATATTGTCCGCGTACACGAACAGATCGCGTCTCAGCAACGCATCGCCAAACCTTCCGATGACCCCAGCATTTTCGGACAAGTCATTCTTGAGAAGTCCGCGCTTGCCGACAACGATCAATGGATCAGAAATATACAATTTGGGACGGCGCGTGTCACAGTGGCCGATCAGACATTAGGCCAGGCGCAAAATCTGATCAGCCGCGTTCGAGAATTGGCGGTGCAGGCGAGGAGCGATACCACATCAGCGCAAGGCCGGGCGACGATCGCTCAGGAGGTTCGCCAACTGCATCGGCAATTGATTCAACTTGCCAATACAGAAGTCAGTGGACAGCCGGTGTTTGCCGGAACCAAGACCGATGCGCCCCCATTCGTATTAGGCGCAGGCGATACCGTCTCCTATCAGGGCAATAGCGAGAGCCAGTCTATTGCGGTTGGCCCTGGCCAAACCACGCAGATCGTGCTCTCGGGGGATCAGGTGTTCACGGGGGCCACCACGAATATCTTTACCGGCCTCGCCAATTTACTGACCGCTTTAGAAAGTAATAACGGAGCGGGAATTGAAGTGGGGATCGGAGCGCTCGATCAGGCGACGGCGCAGATTAGTATAGCGCAAGGGCAGATTGGAGCCATTGCCAATCGCCTCGACACGGCTTACGGAACGTCGTTGATTGTGTCCGAAGCCATTCATCGAGCGCTCTCGGATCAAACCGACACAGATCTGGCGACGGCGCTGACCGAGCTTCAGCTACAGGAAACAGCGTACCAGGCGACCAGCCAAACGTTTTCACGGTTGTTCGATCTCTCGCTGCTGCGGTTTCTCCGGTGACCGGGAGTGGAGCTTCTAGTTTCAAGTTTTCGGAGACTGTTCCTGACAACCTGAAACAAGAAACTAGAAACCTGAAACTAGCAATCTGAGAAGAATTAACTTGGAAGAGATTGGACTGCACGGATGCTTGTCCTGACACGGAGACGCGGTGAGGGTGTGGCCATCGGTCCGGACATACGGATCGTGGTGCTGGGGATTAAGAACGGACAGGTTCGTTTGGGCGTGGAAGCGCCACGAACGGTCGAAGTACATCGCGATGAGATCTGCGTCAGGATTCAAGAAGAGAACCAACTTGCGGCACGCACGCCAGTGGTTCCGTTCGACGACTTTCAACGATTATTGCGAAAGAAACTGGCCTAACCCAAAGGAGCCGTTGTTATGAATGTCGCATCTACTCGCTTTGGGACGTTCGATGTCCCTCGTGAGGCACTCCTGACCTTTCCGTCAGGGCTGCTCGGGTTTCCAGAATGGACCAGCTATGTGATACTCGATCATGACACCGATGCTCCATTCAAATGGCTGCACTGTGTGGAAGAGGCGTCCCTTGCGTTCGTGGTCATCGACCCCTCGTTGTTCAACCAGAATTACCAGGTTACGATTTCGCCGGAGGCGCGGTTTGAGGTGGAGGGGAATGAGACGGACGAGCTGAGCCTCGTGGTCATCCTCACCGTTCCATCGGATGATCCCACTGCCATGACCGCCAATCTTCGCGGCCCTCTCCTCATGAATCCCCGCACGAGGCTCTGCAAGCAACTCGTGCTCACCGAGGACTATCCCACTCGTTATCCGGTGTTTTCCGCTCAGGCACAGACCGAACGCGGCCAGATTGTGACGGCTGCTGAGGCGATTCCAGCCTAGGCCGGGGGTGCAGGCCGAAGGGATACAGGCTGAAGGTCGGAGGTCGAAGATTCGAACACTTCAGCCTGCATCCCTTCAGCCTTTAACTCCCGATACTATGCGAGATTACAGTATTGCTCGCAAATGGATTGGCCTGTTCGCCGTCGCCGGCGTACCCCCGGCAAGCATGAGATCAGCTTCTGGCACGACACGCTGGGCGCGCTCAAGAAGCAGGTGACCGTCCCGCCGCAGGGCAAGTTATCCGTTACGTTCCAATACCTATAGAAAGAACACGAGACCAATAACCATGCCGACGCGAAGGTTCCCCATCTGGGCAGGGTTCATGCGCATATGGGCGGGTAGTCTGCGGACCCGACTGACGTTCGGACTCTGCCTCTTCATCCTACTGATCCTCGGTGGCGGTTCGGCATGGACCATCACCCAGCAGACGCAGGCCCTCCATCAGACTGCCGAAGATCAGGTGCGCGAGATAGGCCGCGCGTTTGCCGTGACTGGAGCGACAGCGATCTTAGAAAACCTGTTTCGTTTTCAGGAGGCGTTGTCGGCTTATCAGAACAATCCTGACATCCGGGAGCTGGAGATAATCGACCCTGACAACCTGATCGTTGCAGCCAAGCATCCTGAACGGATTGGAACCGTCCTGAACGATCCTCAGTGGGGAACGTCTAAAAAATCCGGCACTGAACAGCTCAGTGCCGTCATCGACCAGTTCGGTGAACCGGCCCTAGCCTTTGTGGAGCCCTTGTATAACGGGCGAGAAATTGCCGCG
>JANOJM010000281.1:0-1899 GCA_031418735.1 Nitrospiraceae bacterium
GCTCATAGAGCTCCTCGAACCGCATCTGTCTCACCTCCTGTAGTACCCGTGCCCGTGTCATAGTGGCCCTCCTTGAGGGACCACCCTAAACCGGACAGATCACGTGCTACAAAAACCGGACAGATGATGTGCTCTCTACACGGGTCGGATAGCCCCCTTGCTTTGGCCTAGGTGGCGTGCTATGGTCCTCGGCTGGAAGTGGGCTCAGGCCCACTTTTTTGTTTGATCTCTTGAATGGGCTATCCAACTAGAGCGGGTGAGGGGCGTCGGTGAAGGAGTCCCAACCAGTCGTTGATCGCATCAGCGAGGTGGTGTCGCCCATCCTTTGGGCCTTGGGCTTGGAATTGGTCGATATTGTGTCTGTGGGGCAGGGTGCGCGATCAGTCGTTCGTGTGTATATCGATAAGGCGGGCGGTGTCACGGTAGAAGATTGTGGGCGCGCCCATCTCGCGATCGGCCCAGCCTTGGATGTGGCTGATCCCTTTTCTCATGCCTATACGCTGGAAGTCTCCTCGCCGGGTCTGGATCGGGCCTTCAAACGGATTCAGGATTATCGCCGAGCAGTGGGGAAGCAAGTGAGCGTGAAGCTCAGGCAGCCGATCGACGGACAGTGGCGGCTGGTCGGGCTGTTGACAGATGTGAATGAACGGGGAGTCACGATCGAGGTGAAGGATCGGCGTGTTGAGCGAGATGCCGTCCTTGAGTTTGACTCGATTGCCGAAGCGCGTCGCGTCGTCACGTTTTAGCAGGCTGAGGAAAGAATTTTCTGGACAAACCAGACAGACCGAACAGACCAAATGAATAAGACTGGCCGCAGAGGCAGTCACCGGAGCGTGAGCTATGAATCGAGAGTTGATTTCAGTCATTGATGAACTAGGCCGGCAAAAGGGCATCGACAAGAGCCGGGTGATCGGGGCGATCGAAGCTGCCCTTCAAATGGCTGCCAAGAAACGTTTCGGGCAGGCTGAGAATATCCAAGTCGAGATCGACTCCAAGACCGGTGAGATCTCCGTCGTATCGAAGAAGACCATCGTCGATGCGGTCATCAATCCAAAAACCGAAGTCTCACTTCAGGAAGCTCGCCAGTTCGACAGCGAGGCAGAGGTCGGCGACGAGATCGGGTCAGTTATCGAGATGAGCGATTTGGGGCGGATCGCCGCTCAGACTGCCAAGCAAGTCATCTTCCAAAAGGTCCGGGAGGCTGAATGGGAGGCAGTTCAAAAAGAATATTCCACGCGGCAAGGAGATCTGGTTAACGGCATCATTCTCGGGGTGGAGCGCCGGAACTATTTGGTGGATCTCGGCAAGACGGAGGCGGTACTGCCGATTCAGGAGCAGATTCCGCGGGAAACTTATCGCGGTGGCGATCGGGTGAAGGCCATGCTTTTAGAGGTGCGCCGGACTCCGAAGGATGTCCAGGTTATCTTGACGCGGAGCCATCCGCAATTTGTCGCGAAACTCTTCGAGTTGGAAGTGCCTGAGGTGCTTGAGAAAATCGTCGAGATCAAGTCCATCGTGCGGGAGCCCGGTGATCGGACCAAAATCGCTGTGACCTCTCGCGAGAAGGCGGTCGATCCAGTCGGGGCCTGTGTGGGGATCAAGGGATCGCGGGTTCAAGCGGTGGTCCGTGAGCTGCGTGGAGAGAAAATCGACATCATTACCTGGACCTCCGATCCGCGCGTCTTCATCGCTGAGGCGTTGAATCCCGCAAGTATCGAGAAGGTCGGCGTCGATGAGGAAAAGAAGTCGGCGCTGGTTGTCGTCGCAGATTCCCAGTTGTCGTTAGCGATCGGAAAGAATGGACAGAATGTGCGGCTGGCCGCTCGTCTGACCGGCTGGAAGATCGACATCATCAGCGCGACGGAATACGAAAAGGAAAAGGCCGAACGGGATAAAGAA
>JANOJM010000282.1:0-3149 GCA_031418735.1 Nitrospiraceae bacterium
GTAGCGAGGGATCAGGCTCCGAAACCACACGGCTCCGGCAGAGTAGAGACCGACGTACAGGCCGAGATAGGCTGTGAGCAGCAACAGGATGCCGTAACTGACTGGGAGTGGAACCTTGCCGTAGGTGGTCATGGCTGTGACTACCCAAGCCATCATGCCGGTAAAGGCAATTGTGCCGGATAGCCAGCCGATCCAAAATGCCTGTGCTTTGGTCTTGCCGTCCAACGCCCAATGCAGCGGTACGAGGGCAATCCAGGCCAAGAGTTCAAGGTCAGCTTTTGGAAAACTCAGCGGGAGGAAAAGCCCGCTCGCGCCGGCAAGGACGAGTGAACGAGCGAGGGAATGGGTCATAAACCGCACCTTAGCGAAAGCGGAAGATGGATGCAACCTCCTGATAGCAAGGAACTTCCGGCGCGTTGGCTGTCATGAGGGAGGGAGAAATTTTAGGTTGACGGACATCCGTTGAGCACCTATAAGTAGGGATGAGAGTCGGGCATCCGTGCCGACACGATCGTAACCCTGACGAAACAGCGTGATCAAGAGTTACGACAAATATAGGAGGCTATGCCATGGACCGAAGAGTCATTAGCCTGTGCCTGAGTTTGAGCTTCGCGCTCATGTTCGCCGGCTGCGCCAGTAAGAATGTTTCTTCCTCGTCCGGGGATGGGGCTTCACAGGCAGGTCAAAACAAGACCGAGGTGATCCCGCCGGATGCGATCAAACCGGTACCGCTGGAGCGCTCGTTCGATCGGCCTGGCGGCAACGTACCATCCAATCTTGCTCTTGCGCCAAACTCCGCCTCCGGCAGCAATCCATTGGGAGACGTGTTTTTCGATTACGACCGGTTTCATGTCCGCATGGATGCCATGCCGGTGCTGGACACGAATTCCGGATGGCTTCGCGCCAATGGAAGCAAGACCGTCCTGATCGAAGGCCATTGCGATGATCGAGGCACGCTGGCCTACAACCTCGTCTTGGGCGAGAAGCGGGCGCAAGCAGCCAAGAAGTATCTTGTGGAGATAGGCATTCCGGCTTCGCAACTTCTGACGACGAGTTATGGAGAAACAAGGCCTTTCTGCAAGCAACGGAATGAAGACTGTTATCAACAAAATCGGCGGGCACATTTTTCGACGAAATGAAGTATCCCGCAGCAGCCTACTCCGCGAAGCAGCCGCTTCGGCTGCGAAGGCCAGAAGCTGCGGGGAGCTTCATTCGGTTCGATGAACGAATCAACCCATATAGACCAGACAGACGAGATCAACCAAATGAACCACCCCCCGTGTCACGAAGGAGGCATATGTGAGACATAATCACATTATAGGAATCGGACTTCTCGTGAGTAGTTTAGTGACAGGCTGTGCGGGGCCTGGTGAGCGCATCGATCTCAAGATTTCCGCGCCTGTAGCGGATAAGACGGCTGCCACGATCAGTTCCGCGACCGTCGCGATTCAGCCCTTCGAAGACGAACGAACCGACCGATTGCACCTCGGCACCAGATATCACTTATGGGGCGGGGAGAGCCGCTTTGGTTTCCCCAGCGGCACCCTCGGCGAGGCTACGGCACAGGCTTTCGCTGACTATCTTAAAGGCAAAGGCTGGAATGCGACTGTCGTCCATGGCAACGAAGCTGCCGGGTCAGACATCACCCTCATCGGCAGGATCGTCGGCCTCCATGTGGATGCAATGAGCGGTATCGGACAGACCACCCTGAATGCTAAAAATCGGATGGTCGTGCAAGTAAAGAATCACGCCGACGGAAGCCAGGTCCGTGAGACCCTCAGCAGTGCCGGAACGAACCAGGTTTTCTGGTTCGACCCAGAGGATGCCCAGGAATTACTCAACGATCTGTACAGCAAGAATTTCGAGAAGTTCGTGGCTGATACCAAACTCGACGGGAAGATTCTCAAGCTCCGGTAACGGAGCGTTCTGTTGCTACGTGGGGACCCTGCATGGAACGACGACAACACCGGCGGGTGCCGGCACAGCTTCAGGGTTTCTTGCTGGGGAATTCGCATGAGATCGAAGCCGTCACCCTCGACCTCTCAGTCGGTGGCGCCAGGTTCGACTGTGATTTGGAAGTGTACCCCGGCAAAGTGATCCGTGTGCGGTTGGTCATTCCCGGCGCGGAGGAAGTGGTTTCAATTGAAGGCGCACGTGTGCAGTGGGTAGGAGGAGACGAATTCGGAGTCTCCTTTCAGAATATCCGACCGGACGAACTGGATGAACTCGAGCAACTCATCGACGAGTTTGAAGAGACTGAAGACGGCGGTCACGCATAATGAGCCAATGCTTGACTGACAGATATTGGAAGAATATCGTAAGCGCGTGGGGGGAGCTTAACGCCCCGAGGGAATATGGTTCATAAGGGGATCGAGCGTTGGGATGGTGTGCAAGCCCGGCTTGACCGGGAAGCCTAAAGTTCCACCAAGGTCTCCGTCGTACCTAGCTGTCCTCGGTAGGTGCGCGCTCCTCCCACCCTAATCTCCCGCTCATTCCGGTTGGCGGTTTCCCTCATTGCATACCCCGCCATGAGCAGCACGTTCATCTCACGACCATGGAGAGGTCCGCTGAGTCATCTCACTCACGAGATGATGATGGAGAACGCATGCCGATTGGAACAGTTGGGATCACAGTGCCTGTGGAAAGTCTTCACATGAATGACTTGAGAGGATGAATGGCCAAGCACAAGCCACCAGTAGCTGCCTCTAAGAAAGCAGATTCCCGTGCTGCCTCAGCAGTGACGGCGGTGGAAATGGGCGCGCGGCAGCGCGATATTTCTATCTCCGAGTTCTTTACCAAGAACCGGCATTTACTCGGTTTCGACAACCCGCGCAAAGCTCTGCTGACCTGCGTCAAGGAAGCGGTCGACAATGCCTTGGATGCCTGTGAGGAGGCCGGGATCCTTCCAGATGTCACGGTGCAGCTGGAGGTCGTAGCGGTGGGATCTTCAGCCCCGCTGACTGCAAGTCAAGCAACGCGCTTTCGAGTCACAGTAACGGATAATGGTCCCGGGATCGTCCGCCAACAAATTCCAAAAATCTTTGCGAAGCTCTTGTACGGCTCCAAGTTCCATCGCTTGCGTATGAGCCGCGGCCAGCAGGGGATCGGCATTTCAGCGGCAGGGATGTATGGCCAACTGACGACCGGGA
>JANOJM010000283.1:0-1784 GCA_031418735.1 Nitrospiraceae bacterium
TTTTCGTAAATCAACCCGAGCGTATACTGAGCATCCGGGTTCTTCGGGGCATACTGCACCGCCAGCTTTGCCGCCGACAATGCATCTTCAAGATTCGGCAGTACTTCTAATCGCACATAGCTCTTGAGCACATAGGCGTCGCCGAACGAGGGATCGTATTCCAGCGCTCTATCCAGCCGTTCCAACGCCTCTTCAGGCGACTTGCCGGTTTGGAGAAGCGCGACGGCCTGTTCATACTGCATCTTCGCAGCCTGTCGCCGTTCCGCCGGAGATTGGGGCTCTGCCCCCATAGTAAAAGCGGCTTTACGGCCTTCGATCAATACCGTATCCCCTTCCCCTTCAAGCTGCACAAAGAGAGTATGCTGGACACCCTTCGACCGTTCTAGAACTTGCTGTGTGACATAGTCTCCAACTTCCGAGGCCATGAGCCATCCATTTTTATTCCGATCTGCCGCGCCGCTCAGTCCCTTCACCAATACTTGTACAAAGAAACTCTTCCCGTTCTCCTGACTCAACGACTCGCCCTTATCGCCTGCCGTCAACACTTGCACAGCGCGCCGCTCCATTTCGTCTTCAGGAGCCACTCGCCCTTCGAGAGACAGTGGCTGAGCCCTACTCACCTCCCACCCACGAACCGCAGCATTCAACAAGAAGAGCGTGTGTTTGGACGCGCTACGCCGACTGAACTCTTTCAGCTGTTCAAACGTCATTGATTTAGACACGTTCCCTACTTGCGCGTCCCAGGGAACAAGATAGCCGAGCTCCATACCATCAAGATCCTGCATGACACCAGCATGCCCGGCGAAATAAAGCACCAGACGATCATATCGGCCAACTTTGCGGGGTAAGTAATCCGAAAGCATCTGCTGTAGACGGCGAGCGCTCGCATCCTTGTCGTACAACTCAACGACTTCGTCGAAACCCAATTGGCGGAATGTCTGGGCCACCGCTTTGGCATCTTCGATCACGCCGGGAATTTTCGGGGCTAGAAGATAGTTCTCCACCCCGATAACAATGGCCCACGACTTGTAGTACAGCCCTTCCGGCTTCCCCAATTGGGCGGATGCCGAGGATAGACAGAACGTCGCGGCCAGCGAATAGATGAGAACCGTGAGCAGGACGGTGCGCAGTTGTCGGTGAGTAAACGGCAACATCAATAGGACCGGCCTCAGCGGGTAACGTGGAATAAATTTACCCTACTCTTGCCTCTGAGCGACTGTCAAGAAACAATGGCCAGGAACAGGTCGCAGCCACAGGCCCACGACATGGCCCTGCATTTCCTCACCCGTACCTTGGTATAGTTGAGTTCCTCCCCGCCCCTCCATCATAATGTCGCCGGTTCGTCTCGCACCTCGACCTGAAGGAGTCATCACGCTATGGCAGACAACATCGATACCCTCCTCAAGGAAAGCCGCGTCTATCAGCCGACCGCTCAGACCAAAGCCGCTGCTTATATTCAAGACTACGAGAGCGCCTACAAGAAATCGATTGCCGACCCTGAAGGCTTCTGGAGCGGCGTTGCCAAGGAGCTGGAATGGTTCTCCCCCTGGACCAAGGTTCTCGAATGGAATTACCCCTGGGCCAAGTGGTTCGTCGGCGCCACTTGCAACATCACCTATAACTGTTTGGACCGCCATGTCAAAACCTGGCGCAAGAATAAGGTGGCAGTCATCTGGGTCGGCGAGAACGACCAGGAACGGGTCATCACCTATGGCGAGCTGTATAGACAGGTCAATCGTTGTGCGAATGCGCTCAAGAAACTCGGGATCGAAAAAGGCGACCGG
>JANOJM010000284.1:0-3082 GCA_031418735.1 Nitrospiraceae bacterium
CCCTGCGCCTCCGGTCGATCTCGATCGATCGTCTTGAGATAGACCGCGCACAACGCTGTCTGCCAATCATGGAGATGGAGGATATGGGTATTCCATCGGCATGCGGCTCGGAGATAGGCCATCACCTTGATCGTCGCGCGACAGAGAAATGAAAACCGGTCAAGATTATCGGGGTAGTCGACACCCTGATCCTGATACAGCCCAGGCCGGTCGAACAAGGCTTCGTTCCGGATCGTCCACACCCGCACTTGACGGCCACTTTCGCCGACAGGAATCACATCTTCTTCGATCAGCGTGTCGACAAGCCCGTGCGGTGTCGGCACATAGATTCGGCAGACGGAACGGAAGGATCGGCCCGAATCACTCAGGCAGCGATAGCGTGGGAGCAGGAGGATGACGTCGTGGCCAAGTTTCGCCAACTCAAGAGGTAACGCGCCGGTGACATCAGCGAGCCCGCCGGTCTTGGCATAGGGAACCGCCTCGGAGGAGACCATGAGCAGATTCAGGGGATGCCGGGTCATGGAAGGGCTACAAAATGCATCGCATTATTGAGTGGCCGGCGCTTCAAACCTGGCGGCGGTGCCTGTCCCGCTGCTCTTCCGAAGTTCGAAGTTCCTGGTTCGAAGTTCAAAAAACCTCGAACTTCGAACCTCGAACCTCGAACCGTCGCCCGTCTCGCTTGAGTCATTGAGTGGCCGGCGCTTCAAACCTGGAGCGAAACTTGTCTTCGTGCTTCCAACTGCGCCCTAACTCATGCAATTGCACGGCGGTCAGCGCTTCACGATAAACCAGCCGTTCCTCGAAAAATACCACCAGCCACCCGCGATCCGGATAGGCCAGAAAGAGCGCATCGCCTGCCTCCATGCGGACTTCCCACCCTCGCGGCGGTTCTCCGCTGGCTAACCTCGACCGTGGAACCAGCGACTCGTCTTTCATGCCGAAGAACTGCATAAACTCGGCGCGCTGATACGCCGGCGCCCCCCAAGCCCCGACAAACGCACGGGGAGTCAACTGGTGGAGCACCAACTCATTTGCACGCACGAGCCGCTCCTGTTCTTCCAGCGCCGGCATTCCGCTGCAACTGATAGTCGACCAGATAGCGAACAGGACGAACACGTTGGCCCATCCCAAGCGCCTCAGGAAATTAAGACCCATGATGAGTTTCCTCACAGCAGACGTCGGCTCCTTGGTTCAACAGGCTTCACCGGTTGGCAAACATCGCACTGACAGAGCCGTCGCAGAAGAGCATAGGAGTATATCCCTGTATCGTGGCCATCGCTCCAGCTGAATTGCAGCGCATACCGCCCGACCGGCTGCACATCCTGCAACATGATCAAGATGGGTACGTCGTCAGGCTGCAAACGCCGTGCACCAGACCACTCGTCCACACAGGCTGCGCAGGGACATTGCTGGCGGAGATACCTTACGGGATATACAGCCTTGTGCCCGTCGGTCCATTCGATACCCAACAGACCCTTCTCAATCCAGGCCATGTCTCTCGGTTCAACACTAGCTTCTGTCATCTTCACGGGTTCCTTTTTGCCAGGTAACTCATTAGGGGTTCAGGCTGAAGGCTGAAGGTCGGAGTTAGAAGTTCCGAACACTTCAGCCTGAACCCCTTCGGCCTGTACCTCTAGTCTTAGCCTGAATCCCTTCAGCCTATCTACCTCCTCATGACGGATACGACAGAAAATTCACAGGAGGCAGTTGTCTGCCTGCCACAACGGTCACATACCTTTCAATTGCGTTTTCTACCTCATGCCGAACTTGCCCGGCGGCTTTCAACCGATCGACGACAGTCGGTGAGAGCCGCAAAGCCTGATGCAGAAATGCCAGGCTCCCTCGCGAGAGCGGCAGACAGCGAACAGCTTGGCGCGCAGCACAGACTGTACAGACCAGGCCTCCCGACAGAGGCGAGAACTGCGGGTCTCCCATTAAACGCCCCTTGCCGCAAGCGGCACAGTGATCCGTCTGAGGACGAAATCCGATAAGACCCAGCAGTCGAATCTGAAACAGCAGCGCTGTCAATGCCGGATCATGGCTCGTCACTAATGCGCGCAACCCCTGTTCGAGCGTCTCGAAGAGTTGTTGGTCCGGATCCCCGTCCGGCGTCACTGCACCCACCACATTGACCATCCGCGCGGCAGCGGTCATCAGCGTCAAGTCTTCGCGAAACCGCATGAACGGCTCAACGAGATCGGCTTGGGACACTCGATAGAGCGTATCGCCTGACTTTTCAAACAGGTTCAGGTGACAGATGGTGAGCGGTTCGAGCGATGCTCCGAGACGGCTCTTCATTCGACGAGCCCCCCGCGCCACCGCGCGAACCTTTCCCATCTCCTTGGTATAGAGCGTCACAATACGATCCGCATCGCCCCACTTCCGGCTTTTCAGTGTAATGGCTGCGGTCTTGATCAGCGGCATGGGGAATACCAGCGGGACTGGTTGGGTTGGTCTGTCTGGTCTATTTGGCTCATCTGGTTCATTCCGTTCAACCCAAAACCAAACAAACGAGACAAACCAAATAAACCAAATAACGACATTCTTCTGCTGACGGACTTTTTCAGCATCCTGCTAGCGAAGATATTCCATGAACAGAGTGGCCAGAGAAAGATAGATAGTAATGCCCGTGATGTCATTGGCCGTCGTCACGAAGGGACCAGCCGCAACGGCAGGATCTATATTCATACGCTTCAGCAAGATCGGCATAAATGTCGCCATGCTGGTCGAGACCATGAACGCGATAATCAGCGAGAGCCCCACGACCATGCCCAGGAATCCTTGATGCCAAATCCAACCGACGAGCGTCAGAATCACGCCGCAAGCGAGCCCCATCAATAATCCGACCTTGATTTCCCTGAAAAACACGGTGCGCACATCCGTCAGCTCGATCAGCCCTGTCGCCAATCCTCGAATAATGAGGGTCGAGGACTGGAGGCCTACGTTTCCACCCATGGCGGCGATGACCGGGATAAAACTGACGATGGCCACCACTTCCTGAATCGTGTACCGAAACTCCCACAGAATCGCGCCCGATAACAGGCTGCCGACGAGATTCGTAAAGAGCCATGGTAGCCGGTGT
>JANOJM010000285.1:0-3859 GCA_031418735.1 Nitrospiraceae bacterium
TTGATGCCGACGTTTCACGCCTGACTTCTCATCGTCTGTATCCGCATACGCTACTGTTGCAACAATGAGCACACATGCTGCTATGAGCAGGGAGGCCCACCATCGCTGATACTGTGGAGAGGAGCCCAAATAAAAAAATCCTCAAGGCCTTGAAAGACCCGGAGGATTGCACCCGCAACTCATCCTCGCCATTCCCCAAGCCACGAGGGAACGCTAGTCAACTCTCCCGGCAGGTCTTCTGGCTCATGGTTCACCCTACTCCCCGTGCCTTCCCATCTGAAGACGTGAATCGTAAATCGTTATGCGTTAAACGTGAAGATTTCTTCCTGCGTTTAACGGTTCACGAATAACTTTTAACGTCTCAAAGACAGTGGCATTCACGGGTTTCGTCCCCATTTACAGCGGCGGGACCGCGAGGGACTTGCACCCTCTTCCCTTACCCAGGAGTCACAATGTGGAGGGCACTCTAGGAGACAGGGAAGAAGGTTGTCAAGTTCATTAATGTCCATCAGCGGCACCCCTGCTCATTGCTCCGCAAATACTCGCACTTGCCCATCGGCAAACAGAGCGAAAGACCAGGGCTTTCCAGGTCAGCTCCCGGCATAGGCTTTGCTCAGCTATAGGCGGATGACTCCCACAAATAGACTACACCCCTCCATGAATCGCCGGCCTAGCAGGCGGCGTCTACTTACGTATTCATGAAACGCCTGATCATCAGCATCATCGCTATTTTTGCCCTCTTCCAGATTTTAGGGCTCGTCTGGTCTTCAAAGGGACAATCACCCAGCGCCACCTTTACTCGACTCCTCGAACCGCCGCAGTACCGGCTCACCAATCCCTATGAGAATGGCTACTACTATCTCCTCGGCTTTACTGCAGACGTGTCTTTCGATCCGGCCAAGGTCGGTCACGAGATGTGGCTGGAAACCAGTGTTGGTCAAGGCACTCAGGAATTTAATTATGATAAGTCGGGCCGTTCGGAGCTACAGATTCAGCTCCCTATAGAACAGATTCTTCCTTCCTGGAGTTCCAAGAACCCTGCTCGTGAGTTCAGGAATATGCACGCATGGCTTCAGAGCGTGACCAGTCACGACCCCATCCTATTAGCCCGGTACGAGCGTTGGCTCACGATGCCTTTTGAGGATATGGGATTCGGGCATCCGGGGACGCCCCGTTTTATGGATATATTCGCTGCGCACCGCCTCTATGTTGCTGATGGATTTTCTCATGACACAGGTCTGGGCATGCAGCGGCTAAAGAAGGATATGCAGATGTGGCGGAACGTACTTCGAGATGCGACGACCATCGCGACCAAAGTCATGGCGCAAGTCGTCATTACTGACGATCTCCACCTGCTCTCGACTTTATTATCGCTGCCCATCGTCGACAAAGCCGTATTGGCGATGACGCCCAACATTGCCCCTCCACTCACTGCAGCAGAACTATCCTTCCGTTGGCCGCTTCAACATCAATTCACGCTGGGTGTGCATGATGATCGCCCGGCGGGATCTCTCAATACGTCGGAACAGTGGTTGACGAGTGTTGGACATCTGTCTACGCAGGCCTTTCGCCAGATCGCCCATCTTTCCGGACGCTCATCCCTCGATAGCATATTCCAGACACGCGCGACCTGGGAAATCTATGCGGCCTACTACGACGCGATGATCCGTGCCGGAGAAATGGGACAAAGTGCCTTACCAACCGTTCGCGAAATTACTGGTACGGCAGGCCACAGCATCGTGGGAAACCTCATCAGCACGAACTCCTTCGAACCGGACTGGGCTCCCTTCTACAATCAACTACGGGAAACCGACGCGAGGCTGCGACTCGCTTCATTACAGATAATCTTGCGTCGCCCGAGCCCACAGACTACTGTGCCCAACCGACTCGCTCAAGTCGGCTCATCCTATTACGATCCCTTTAGCGGATTACCGATGTTGTGGAGTCCGACGCAACAAAAAATCTATAGCGTGGGGAAAGACCGATACGACGATGGGGGCGAGGGGAGCTTCGATATCAGCGTGCCTGCTATTATCTCCCCCACGCCTGCACCCAAGCCTAAAGAATCGCATCACGCTGTTTCAACCCGCCAAACAAACCGCCGCTAGGCGATTCCCGTAGCAGAACATGACTCCACAGGATGCTCAAAAAGTCCGTTCAGCAAGGCCGCAGTCGATGAAAGCACCGGAGGCGTAGCCTCTGGGCTACGTTGAGGATGCTTTCGAGGCGAGAACGAAGCTGGCGGACTTTTTCAGCATCCTATAATGCTCGATAGCGCAGCTTGAGTACTAAGATCGCTCCCGTCAGAAGCAACGTGACAAAATTGGTCAGAATGATCGGCCAAGACTGCAAAACCAATCCATACAGAAACCAAAGACAGACACCGCTTGAAAATATGGCCAGCATGCCCATCGATACATCGCCAGCAGATTTCGAGACCCACGTCTTCTGTAGCTGAGGCCAGAAGGCGCAAGTGGTCAACGTCCCTGCCGCAAACCCCAATAGATCGATTTCCGTCATTGCACGTCACCCTTCCGCAGGACTGACGCTCCCATGCCCAGCCACCAATCCTGCTTGTGTAGACCAATGCCCCTATGCTAGAGTTCAGCGTTCAAAATCTTATATTGATTCGACTAGCTGGAGGATTGTACCCGTGGCATATACATGCGATCTCTGTAACAAACGCCGCCAATCAGGCCATAACGTCAGTCACGCCAATAACAAAACCAAGCGGATCTTCAAGCCCAACCTCCAACCAGTCCGGGCACTGATCGACGGTCAGACGAAACGCCTTCGGGTCTGCACCCGCTGTCTCCGTAGCGGCAAAGTTCAAAAGTCTGTTTAACAAAACCGCTGTCCTAAGAAGACCGTTGTTTGGTTAACCGGATGAACTAGCCTCGCCAGTCTCGCTCATCTCGCATACCAGCGTAATTTCTCCCCAGCCACCGACGGGATCAGGCTCATCCCTGAGATACAAAAAAGGACCTGGAGGCTCATGCCTCACAAGTCCTTCACCGCTTACGTGTGACGCCTCACGTTTCACTTTTTACGTTTGACGTTTCACGTCTTATTTTGGAGCGGGCGAGGGGATTTGAACCCCTGACAACTTGCTTGGGAAGCAAGGACTCTACCACTGAGCTACGCCCGCTCGCTGCACCGAATCCTACGCCGGCCTCGACGCCAAGTCAATCGTCATTGGTTAATCGGGCAGAAAACACAGTGGCAACTCTTATGAGTCCACCTCATCGTTGACCGATGACTACTGACCAATGACATATCTATCTCTTCAGCTCCACCAACGCAAACTTTCGGCGGGAGAATTTCTGGCGATAGGCCGGGCTGCATATACATCTGCTTATCATGCTCGTCGACCTCAGATGCATTAAATTCACATTGGGCTGAAACAACACGGGGGAAGGGGGCCACGCTACGCCATGCTTATCGCAGTGCTTCGACTTGTCCGGTCGCGCGGGCTAGATTCACGCGCGATGCATTCGCTCGAAACAAACCGTCGATCATGTTATCCCGCGCCCGCACCAGCGAGAACAGTGCGTTGGATAATTCCAAACTGTTGGAGCTCAGCAGACGAAAACGTTCCCTGGCGAGTTGGAGTTCGGTCATCGCCGCCTTGAGCCCATCCTTGGCGATCCTGACTTGTTCTTTCGCTGATGTGAGTGTCACCAACGCTTCCCGCAACTCCATGGTGACTTGTCTCGAGACCACATCCATCTTGATTTCTTCTTGCAGGAGCCGACTTCGGCTTTCGCCGATCCGCCCCTCGCGCTGCCCGCCATCGAAGATAGGGATCGACATGGTAACCCCCACGTTGTACGTACTGGTCGAATTATTCACCTGATTC
>JANOJM010000286.1:0-11277 GCA_031418735.1 Nitrospiraceae bacterium
AAGGCTGCTGACGATGAGCAGATGGATTGGGGTATACGCTTCCCCCTTCCCCCTCTCCGTCTTATTCCGCCGCGACTGAAGTTGTTGCCTTAACAAAGGTCTGTCGTTGATGTATGATCCGGTCCTGGTTACACATTCATCATCACATAGAGGAGGGGTTATGAGCCGAGTGAACGCCGTCGTTATGGCAGTCGCAATCTGCGGGCTTATCGCAGGAGGCGCGTCGAGTGCCGTTTTCGCAGGAGAGAACGCGCATGTCACGGAAACGATCAAGCATGCCAAGGAAGGCATTGCGCACGAGAAAGAAGCCATCACGCATCTGGAAGAAGCCATAAAGGGAAGCACCGACGCGCACGCGAAGGAAGCGCTCGAGCATGCCAAGGAATCGCTGAAGCATGCAGAGGAATCGCTGGCTCATGCCGAGCAAGCCGCGCAGAAGCCGAAGGGCAAAAAGAAGTAGCGCGACACGAAGTTCGATGTTCTGGGTTCGACGTTCCAAAAATCTCGAACGTCGGACCTCGAACCGTCGTCCGTCTCCCCCGGCCCGCTTTTCTCGCAAGTCTCGCGCGCTTCACGAAGAAGGCGGGCTGAATCACCCTCGCCGTTTTCTATCCAACAGCGGCTCAAGCGTTGGGAGGATCTTCTCGACGATGATGCGGTAACCCTCCCCGGTCGGATGGATGCCGTCGGCTTGGTTGAGCGAGGATGAGCCTGCCACGCCGTCGAGAAAAAACGGGATCAACGTCAGTCGATATTGTTTCGCCAACTCCTTGAACAGCGCCTCAAACCCATCGGTATAGTCCTGTCCATAATTAGGAGGAAGTTTCATCCCCGCTAATACGACAGTGACCGAAGCCTGTTGAAGTTGCTGAATGATCCGTTCAAGGTTGGCTTTCGTTTCCTGCAGGCTGAGACCGCGGAGCCCATCGTTGCCGCCGAGTTCCAGAATCACGATAGTCGGCTTGTTCTTCAGGATCCAGGAGACCCTTCTGGCTCCACCGGCAGTGGTATCGCCACTGACTCCCGCGTTCACAACTCGATAGGCATAGCCGGCTGCGTCCAACGCTCTTTGCAGGCGCGCGGGATAGGACTCATCCTGTCGCACACCTAAACCTGCCGTCAGACTGTCGCCGAAAGCGACGATGCTGGGACGTTCGGCTGAGACAGAGCCCGGTCTCACGCCCTCGCTTGGAGGGCCAACCGACGGAGATTGAGAGGCGGTCACATTGCTGCGGTCATACCCACAGAGGAGGATCAAGGAGAGGCTGAGACAAGAAAATAGTTTTGAGAGAATCCATGATCGGCGCATCATCATTCAGTATAATATACCCCTTCACGCGGACAATATTGTGATAGCCTGACCGACATCATGATTTCCTTGTCTCACCTGACGATGCGCCTGGCCGGAGGCGGCCATCAGATCACGATCCTCAACGATGTCACGCTTGAGATTCCCGATAAACAGCGGGTGGCCATCGTCGGCCCGTCCGGAAGCGGAAAGTCCACCTTGCTGGGCCTCATCGCGGGACTGGATCGGCCGACCTCAGGCTCTATCACATTGAACGGCGTAGAAATCTCGACGATGCGTGAGAGTGCCTTGGCGCGCTTTCGTCGCGATCACATCGGCTACATCTTTCAATCCTTCCATCTTATTCCCACCCTGACCGCTCTGGAAAATGTTCTGGTGCCATTGGAATTGGCAGGGATGAGTGGGGGGCAGGCTCGCGCGACGGATCTGTTGCAGACCGTCGGCCTGGGAGATCGACTGCATCATTATCCCGTCCAACTGTCGGGAGGCGAGCAGCAGCGGGTGGCGGTGGCCAGAGCCTTCGCCTGCCACCCACCGATTCTGTTAGCCGACGAGCCGACCGGAAACCTGGATTCGACCACGGGCCAGCAAGTGATGCTGCTGCTCCATTCTCTCCATCGCGATTTCGGCACCACCTTAGTCCTCGTCACGCACGATTCCGCCATGGCCTCCTCAATGGAGCGTGTGATTGCCTTGCGCGACGGCCGCATCGAATCCGATACCCTCACCGATCCGAACCATCGTGGCGCAAGGTCGTCCAGGTGACTAGCTTCATCCTGAAAATGGCCTGGCGTGAAACCAGGGGATCCTGGCGGCACTTCCTCTATTTCTTCGCCTGTATCGCGATCGGCGTCGGGGCCTTGGTCGGTGTGTCGTTGTTTGGCGCGAATATGGAGCAGGCCGTCACGAGGGAAGCGCGGGGCCTGTTAGGCGGCGATCTCGAAATTCGCCTCACTCGTCCCCCGAGTCTCCCGGGACAGGCGGTGCTGAACTCGCTGAGTGAACGGGACATGGTCTTGACCCATGTGAGCGAGCTTGTCGCCATGGCTGCACGCGCAACTTTTTCGCCAACTGCAACCCAATCGACCCAGATCATTGAACTGAAAGCAGTGGAATCGGCCTATCCCCTCTATGGGTCGATCCGCCTCGACCCGGCGCAACCGCTCGATGTCCTGCTCCACCCAGATAAACATCGCTGCGGCGGGCAGTCGTGTTTTGGCGCGGTGGTGCAGGAGTCGCTGCTGATTCGGATGGGCCTCTCGATCGGGGATCGGCTGAAGATCGGTCAAGCCATGTTCCTGATCACCGGCCTTGTACGGACCGAGCCGGATCGCATGGCGAATGCCTTCACCTTGGGTCCAAGGGTCATGATTGCGCAGGAAGGATTACGGGCAGCAGATTTGATTAAACCCGGAAGCCGGGTGCGGGAACGGTATCTGGTAAAGATCGCTGCCGATGTGCCGCTGGAACCATTGCGCACCGAGCTGCGAGATCGGCTGGAGTCAGAGTCGGCGCGCGTAACCAGCTATCGCACATCCCAGTCACAGTTGAGACAATTTCTCGAACAACTCTCCCGTTATCTCGGACTGATCGGCCTCACCGCACTGTTCATCGGTGGGCTGGGGGTAGGAACCTCGATTCATGCGTTCTTGCGGGACAAGCTACGAACCATCGCCATCTTGAAAGCGGTCGGCGCCGATTCGGCCACGGTCGTCTCAACCTACGTGGTACAAGCGATCTTCCTGGGATGTATCGGAAGCCTCGCCGGCATCTTATTGGGAATTGCGCTTCAACGAGGACTGCCTCCCCTTGCGGCAACTCTCTTTGCGTCAGACATTCTGGATCAGTTAGGTGTTTCCTCGGAATTGTCGTGGTACTCGGTTGGTCCCTTACTGAAAGGGGCCGCGCTAGGGCTGTTGTCGACCCTGCTGTTTACTCTCTGGCCCCTGTTGAAGATTCGAGAAGTTCATCCGGGCGCGATCTTTCGGCGCGATGCGGAACAGGCGACGGTCGGGCAAGAGACCTCTCCCTCACGATGGTGGGTGAAATGGGGGCTGACCGATCCCTGGAATGTCGGCACGGCCGGAGGGATCATCCTCGGACTCTGCGCTCTCTCGGTCTGGCAAGCCGGCTCCTGGTCGATCGGCTTCTTGTTTATCGGGGCGATGTCTCTCGCTATCACGGTTCTCTTTGCCTGTGCGCGGGTGTTCGTGCGAGGGCTGGCCTGGGTGCCGTTACCTCGCATCTTAAGCCTTCGCTATGCCCTGGGTAATGTCGTACGGCCGGGGAGTCAAGCGACGGGGATCATGGTCGCCATCGGCATCGGCGTGATGGCGATTGTCACTGTCTCGCTGGTGGAACAGGCATTGCTCCAACAAATACAGGAGAATCGACCGGCGGATGCCCCGACCTTTTTCTTTATCGACATCCAGCCAGATCAAGCAAAGAAGTTCGTGTCGTTGGTCGAGCAACAGACAGGTCAAGCGCGTCCTGAGCTTATGCCGCTGGTGCGTTCTCGGCTTCATTCGATAAACGGACAGGTCATCACAGCAGAAGAAGGAGCGGAGAAAAGCGACAAGCGCGCGGAAGGGAAGGAGGGGCGTGGGAAACAGTGGTATTTCACCCGTGAATATGTCCTGACCTTTCTCGACAAGCTGCCGAAAGACAATACGTTGGTCAAGGGGGAATGGTGGAAGCCAGGGCAAGTTTTCTCGACACCCCAAGTATCGGTGGAAGAGGATGCGGCCATGCATTTAGGTCTCACGGTCGGTTCCATCGTGGAGTTCGATATTCAGGGGGCCACCGTGTCGGCGGAGGTGAGCAGCATCCGAAAAGTCGAGTGGGGAAATTTTTCAACGAACTTTTACATGATCCTGTCCCCGGGCTCCATTACAGGGGCGCCGTTCACCTATGTGGGGACGGTGCGCGTCTCTGCAGACCACGAGGTGCCGTTACAGCAGGCGGTCGTCGCCTCATTTCCGAATATCAGCGCCATCCATATCGGTGACGTGCTCGAGGGGTTTGCGCGGGTGCTCGATCGCCTCTCGCTGGCGATCCGGGCGGTGGCGCTCTTTTGCGTTGTGGCCGGCGGGTTGGTCATGGCAGCGGCGCTCGCAGCGACACGCTACCGGCGTCTCTACGAATCGGTGATTCTGAAAGCGCTCGGCGCGACCCGCGGCCTGATTGCACGCGCCTTTGCCATGGAGTATGTCCTGCTGGGCGCCGTCGCAGGGTTGATCGGACTGACCCTCGGGACTGTCTTGTCATGGGCCCTCATGCGATTTGTATTCGAACTTTCCTGGAACATCCACCCGCGAGTGCTTGGCATCGGCCTCCTCCTCACGATGGTGCTGACATTGATCGTGGGGTTTGCCAGTACGTACCGGATTCTCGGCCAACGGCCGCTGGCCGTGCTGCGACACGAGTAGGAGTGGCAACGAGTCAGCTGTCTCAGCAACAACCTATCGATATCGGTCCAGATGCCTGCGTAAGGCGAGGCTGTCTCGTTCCCGAACCGTGACGGCGATCCGTAACTGTTCAAGATATTGATCAAGCGTTTTCCCGCCGAGGTCGATCTTGCGTGTGGTGAAGAAGTCCCTCACATCTCGTTCGAGTTCTGGTGTGGCGAGGCTGCCGATCCCGCCGCACAGGCGGCGCATCCCTTGCTTGGGAAACAGTTGGTCCATTTTCTCCCAGTTCGCTTTCAAAAAATCCCAGGCCAACTCTCTGCCATAGACACTACCCAGGATGGAACTGACGAGGAACGGCGCGTCTTGCGTGCGTATGTCTCCGCTGATGGTACGGGCGAGGGTACGTTCGAGCAATGATTTGTGTTGGAACGATGCAAGCGAAAAGAGATAGCGCCGTTCTTCTTGCGGTGTGGTGGCGGTGCGGAACCGTTCGTCAAATTCTTCGTACCTGGTTGTGTCACCCGTATGAGCGAGGATCGCGACCAGCGAAGGCACGACATTGGGGTCAACGGCTGACGCATCGTTGCGATAAGCCCGGTACAGCTCAGCCGCTCGTTGTTGGATGGCCGGATCATTGCCGAGTTTACCCTGGGCGCCGATCAGTTCACCTCTCAGCTGTTTCGTCAGCTCGCTCTCGCCGCTTCGGGGCGCCCAACCCAAGTCTGCAACGGCAGGACCGATCCGGCCCCGCACGAACGCTTCAAGCGCCGATCGATCTTCTACTGTGATGATCCGATTCAGGAAGGAGAAAGAGTCGAGCAGCACAGCCCAGACGTTCTTGTCCCGCTCTGTCGTAAAGCGGGCTGTTAGGTCGAGATAGTCCGTGATAGGCATATGGCCTGCGATGGTGGTGGCCCAAGCATCGTTGATGAGGTTAAATCGTTCGGTGACAGCGAGTCGATCGATGCCACGGTTTAAGAGACGATCGAGCAGGTCCGACGCATAACGCACCCGATAGAAACCATGACCTCCCTCGTTAATCAGTACCGACTCCCAATCGTGAGGGAGCGGGACTGTCATGTGCTTTTCTGTCAGCAACATGCGCGAGGTGTCGGTCTTGCCTCCGACGGTCACTCGCATCTGGAGCGGGATCTGCCATGTAGTTGGTGAGGAGTGAGGGGTAAGGGGTGAGGGGTGAGGAAGATAATTGAATCGCTGCTGGGACAGGACGAGCTGGCCAGACTGACTGATTTCAGCCGTAATGAGAGGAAAGCCCGGTTGGAAGATCCAGCCGTCCATGAGTTGCGGCACCGGCTGTTTGGAGATCTTCCCCAGCGACACCCAGAGATCCTTCGTGTCTGCGTTCCCGTAGGCATGCTTGCGCAAGTAGTCGCGGACGCCTTCGCGGAAAACCGTCGGCCCGATGTGCTGCTCTAACATCCGGAGTACCGACGCGCCCTTTTCATACGTCAGCACGTCGAACATCGCCTCCGCGTCCTTGGGGGCCTGCACCGGATATTCGATCGGTCTGGTGCTGTGCAGCCCGTCCACAGCAAAGGCTGCGGCACGCGAGACCCCGAAACTGTCCCATCGTTTCCATTCCGGTTTCCAGGCATCGACTGCCAGCATCTCCATGAAGGTGGCAAAGGCTTCGTTCAGCCAGAGCCCGTTCCACCAGGACATGGTCACCAAATCTCCGAACCACATATGCGCGTTTTCATGCGCGACCACATCGGCTACGCGCTCCAGCTCGCCGTGCGTGGCGCTGTTCCGATCGACCAGTAATGCCGTTTCGCGATAGGTGATGGCGCCTAGGTTCTCCATGGCCCCTGAGGCAAAATCAGGAATGGCGAGCAGGTCCAGCTTGTCGCCGGGGTAGGGAATCCCATAGTAGCTCTCAAAAAATGAGAGTGACGCTGCCGCAATGTCTTGGCCGAATTTTGTCAGATGCTTCTTCCCAGGGATGGCCCACAGGCGCAGTGGGGTCTGACCGATCATCACCGGCTCGGTCGGCTCGATCCGGCCGACGATGAAGGCAACCAGGTAAGTGGACATTTTTATCGTGTCGGCGAAACGGATGACCTTTTTCCCACCGGAAAGCGTTTCGGATACGATCATGCTGTTGGAAACTGCGGTGACGGCCGGATCGATGACCAGCGTCGTGGCAAAGACGGCTTTGAAGTCCGGTTCGTCCCAGCAGGGGAAAGCCCGGCGGGCATCGGTGGCTTCGAACTGTGTCGCGGCCATGTTGTGAGTCGCGCCATGTTCGTCTTTATAGGTACTACGATAGAACCCGCGGAGCTTGTCGTTTAGCGTCCCGCGGAAAGTTATCGTCAGCTTCCACGTGCCTGGCGAGAGAGGCGTGGCGAATGTGAGACGGCAGCGCTCGAGTGCGCTATCCAACGTAATCGTGGCCTGTCTCATCGTGCCTGGATTTCCCTCGATCTGTGCCGAGACGATATCGAGTTCAATGGCATTGAGGACGATGTCAGAGGTTGCCTGGTGGACCGTAAGGGTGATGGTTTCCTGCCCGGCAAAGCTTGCGGTAGGCAAGTCCGGCTCCAATCGCAGTTCGTAGCGAGTCGGGACCACATGTCTTGGAAGCCGATAGGGATCGACGACGCCTGAAGAAAAGGCTTTGTTCATGTTCTTACCTTTCGGTCGTTTGGTAGATGCTTGTACGAAAGAACTGTTGAGAGATGGGCTGAGGAGCGCGGTAAGTGGAATGACAAGAAGGAATCGGGCATGAATGAAAAGAGCCTGCAGGGCCTGCCGCCTGCTAATCCGCTTAGTCATGCCCTCGTCGCCGGGTACGACTCGACCCCGTTGGCTGTGCCCACGATGAGCAGATCAGTTCGTCCGACAAAAAGGCCTGTCTCGACCACTCCGGGAATTTGGTTCAAGGCGATCTCGAGTTCTCGCGGGTTGTCGATCCGTGGCAGATGGACATCAAGAATCACATGGCCTGCTTCTGTCTTGAAGGGCAATCCATCCCGTTCTCTCAGCACCACAGGACTCTTCGTGAGGGCCTGAATTTCTCTGGCCGTACTTCCCCAACCAAAGGGGATGACTTCGATGGGGAGAGGGAACGATCCCCCCAGCACGGGGACTCGCTTGGTCTGGTCGACCAACACGATGAACTGCTTGGCCGAAGCTGCGACAATCTTTTCCTTCAGGAGTGCGCCGCCTCCGCCCTTGATGAGATTGAAGTCCGGATCGACCTGATCTGCCCCGTCGATGGCAACATCGATCGTCCAGGCATTGTCGGCGTCGATGAGGACGATTCCTTGTTGCATTGCAAGCGCAGCCGTTTCCTTCGACGTGGGCACACCACGAAGCTTCATACCTGCACGGACCTTTTCTCCCAACGCCATGACCATGTGCTTGGCCGTCGAGCCGGTCCCAAGACCGACAATCATGCCATCGCGGACAAATTCGACGGCTGCTAACGCCGCGGCTTTCTTCAGGCTATCGAGATCCTGGTTGCTCATCATGATGCGGAGGTACGGGAGAGAGCTGCAGCGACGGACGCGGCGCCGAGTAAGGGGGTCTTCTGGTTCATGACCACTTTGACCGGGATCGAACTCATCAGGCGCGCATAGCGGCCTTTGCTGGTGAAGGCCTTCATGAATGTTCCATCTTTCAGTTTGGCCAACAACTTCGGCGCGATGCCGCCTCCCAGATACACGCCATTCAATGACATTGCCTTCAAGGCCAGATTGCCGGCTTCTGCTCCGTAGATGGAGGCGAACAAATCGAGCGCCTGCTTGGCGATGTCTGCCTGTCCCTTGAGCCCCGCTTCAGCAATCACCGCCGCCGGATCCCCGGCTTTGATTTGTTCTGAGAGCCACGTCGGCTCATTTTTTTTGCTGTCGCGGACATAGTCATAGATGGCGTGCAGGCCGGGACCGGACAACACCCGCTCATAACTCACGTGCAGATAGTGACCGCGCAGATGGCGCAGCAGTTCAATTTCGTTGTCATTGTTCGGTGCGAAGTCCGCATGCCCCCCTTCGGATGGCATCGGCTGATACCGCGAGCCGTTCCAGAAGAGAATCGATTCGCCCAGTCCGGTCCCTGCTGCGATCAGGGCAAGTGCTTGCTTGTGGGGTGGTGGATTCCCGGCATTGAGGATTTCGACTTCGTCGGGTCGGAGCAAGAGAATCCCGTGTGCCATGGCTTCGAGATCGTTGAGCAATTTCACTCTCGGTATGACGAACTGTTTCGCCAGGGTTGCGCCATCGACCACCCACGGAAGGTTGGTCGTCTGGCAGCGGTTCTGAATGACGGGGCCGGCAATGCCGAAACAGGCTGCGTCGATTGTCGGCGATTTTTCCGCCTGGCGCTCCGGCTCTGGCTCGGCATCGCTCGTCTTCTCGGTTGTAAGTTCATCGATAGACGTTGGAGGCTTCGGTGGGACGAGAAATTCCGTAAGCATGTCCTCAAGCGAGGTGTAATCGGCGCTGTGAAATGACTCCAGCCGCACGGGATCGACGCGGTCTGTCTTCCAGTCGAACAGAGCCAGGTGAGTTTTCGTCCCCCCGATATCTCCGGCAATGATCATCTCGTCCTCATAGGCTCGCCCACTGTCACTGAATCGGAAGCTCGGCTGCTGCAGCCCGATCGAGGAACCAGACGATGCGGCCTTCCTCCGGCTCGACCAACGATGCCGGAAGCTGTTGTTCCGCCTCGGTCTTCGGATCGAGGATGGCCCTCACGACTCCTGCTTTGCCAGTTCCTGTAGCCAGAAACAGTATCACACTCGCTCTGTTGATCGCAGCAAAAGTCATGGTCAATCGGTTGGGCGGATCTTTCGGAGATTGAGTGGCCGCAATCAGGCGTTGATGGTCTCGTAGGGCCGGTACCCCAGGAAACAGAGACGCCGTATGCCCATCTTCGCCCAGCCCTAAGAGGATGAGGTCCAGGGAGGGCTGGACCGCTGGCGGGGTTTTCGTCGCAAGATACAACTGCTGTTCATACTCACGAGCCGCCGCCGGTGGGTCACGGGATTCCCCTGCCATACGATAGACCTGCGAAGGCGTAATTTTCAGAGGGGTGAACAGAGTCTTGTTGGCCAAGGCATAGTTACTTCGAGGGTCATTCGGAGGAACGCAACGTTCATCGCTGAAAAAAAATGTGGTTCGAGACCAATCGAAGCGATCGGCGAAGGCAGGAGAGGTTAGCGCTCGGTAGAGTGTTTCCGGCGTCGAGCCGCCGGAGAGGGCGATAGAGAATCGACCCTTTGAGCGAATGGCCTCTTGGCCCACTTCCAGGACGAATGCTGCTGCTGCTTCAGCCGCGGCTTGGCTGTCGCTGTGGATGCGGATGTCGGGGACAGCAGGCATCCTACTTCTTGCGGGCACGCCCGCTCTTCGTGCGCCGCATGGTGGAACGCCGAACTGCGGTGCGAGGCGTAAGAAATTTTGTCAACGTCTGAATCGTCGCGATCGGATTCTTGCCCAAGGGCAAGACGATCCCCTGTTGATCGTGAGCTTTGAGTGCCTGTATATCACCGGCTGCTTGGGCCTGCGCGAGCGTGCGAAAAGTAAATGGTTTTCCTGGAATGCCGAGATCGGGAGTCATCTGATCGACGAGCTGTAAGAACAACCCGCTCTTCGGACCCCCTTTATGGAGTTGGCCGGTTGAATGGAGATAGCGCGGACCATAGCCGGCTGTCGTCGTCACATGGTGATGGGAGACGAGCGCTCTTCGCAGTGAGCGGATGGCCTGCTCCATCCTGAAGGAGGGTGTCGTATAGGCTAAAATGGCGACGTAGGCGCCGGGCCGACATTGTTGCTTGAGCTGCGCCGAGGCTTGTGCCGCAGTCGCGGTCGTTTGTTTCGGCAACCGGCCGGTGGCATGGATGGTGTCCAGCACGCGGGCAGTGTTGTCTTTACTTTCTTGAACGTTCGGTTGATCGAAGGGGTGAATCCCCAGGAGATGGCCCGCCACGGCCGTGGCGATTTCCCACCTGAAAAATTCCCCTGCGAGATCATAACGGTCTTGGAGTGTGAGCGTCAGGACTGGGTGTCCATGTCGCCCGAGGCCGGCGATCTGCCGGTCGAGCTGTCTATTCTGATCTCCCTTTAAACGCAGATAGACAAATAGCCGGTCGGTGCCGTAGGCGGCCGGAGAGACAATCGGTTCGTTTGCCACAGGGATGAGGCCGGTCCCTTCCTTCCCGGTGCTTTCCGCGAGGAGCTGTTCCGCCCACAGACCAAATGCGGCGATCTGTGGTGATGAGATCAGGGTAATCTTGTTACGCCCTGCCTGCGCCAGCGAGGCCATCGTTGCGCCAAGGTCGGCTCCGGGATTTCGTTCAAGAGGGGTCTGGGTGCGACAGGCCTGGGCCATGGCTGTGGCACGCGCGATCAATCGTACGACGTCGATTCCCATCAGGGCCGCCGGGACTAGTCCAAAATAGGAAAGGACCGAGTACCGTCCACCGATGTCGGGTGGGTTGGTAAAGATGCGCCAAAACCCATGCTCTGCTGCAAGCTTTTCTAACCCGGTGCCGGGATCGGTAATGGCGATAAAATGTTCGCCTCCTTGGTGGCC
>JANOJM010000287.1:0-1700 GCA_031418735.1 Nitrospiraceae bacterium
TATCGTGCGCGTTCCGCGAGCAAAGGAGACCAACGGGCTACCCCTACTTCCAGCCTTCGCCCCCCGTCCCCCCGCCGAATCCTCCAAAGTTCCCGCCAAAGCCTCCCTGCCCTGTTCCCCAATACTCGCCTTTTTGAATCCGTTTGAAGGGATGCCGAAGGTCGGGACGGCTGACCCACCAGAAATACGCGAACGCTCCAATGCCTGTGATAATGGCGAGCCAGAATCCCAGGCCTTTGGAATGTCCCTTCGCAATGTCGCCGACACGCATCTCTTGCACAGGAGAAGCGAGGGCCACCACCGTGAGATAGAGACCTTCACCGAAATGTCCCAACTCAATCGACGGTTGCAAACTCTCGCGGCCGACTTGATTCACCACCGCGGGAGTAATCACCGGCCACATCTTCCGGCCCAGCGTGATCGCGGCCTGCCGTTCCTGCACCGCAACCAGCACCATCACGCCATGTTCTTGTTGCGTCGATCCGATGCCCCACTTCTCATAGAGGGCCGTCGCATACTCGTTGGCCGACCCAAAAGGCTTGATGGTCGGAACGGTCACCACGACCATTTCCACGCCGGTTTTTCGCTCAAGGTCCTGGCAGACGGACCGGATGCGTTCTTTCCAATCTCCATCGATCGCCTGTGCATGGTCGCTCACATAGCCTTGAGGCCCCGGCAGCGGGATCTTGGATCTTTCGTACGGAGCAGCCTGAGCGATCCCCTCGAAGAGAACGAGACAGAGTGCCATCGCCATGCAAATGATGTTCGTCATCGCTGCCCGGACTGAGGCAATTGCTCAACTACGCGAGCAAGCAGGGTTGCGGCTTGTAGATACCGGTCAAAGAGACGCGGCACTTCGTGGGAACCAGCAGTAATCTGTCCACGCTTGAGCAACCAGCAGTCCAGCAAACCCTGCAGATCCAGTTTCAGCTGCGCAGCAACGTCCTCGATCACCGCATCGGAGTGAGAGAGGATGGGACGCCCGAGAAGACGTTGGACTCCGCGCAGCAAAGGAAGGGTTGCCGTGATCGAGAGCGGCAGTAAAATCGTCGTGGCCTCCTCGCCTCCACCCCCTTCGACATAGCGCTGGCGTAAACGTAAGACATTACTCATCAGGCCCTGGACTACGGCCTCTCTCAGCCGATCGGTCTTCACGTGAAAGCCGATGAAGGGATCGCGCCCGGCCAGGACGCGATGCTGTTCTTGGATCTCCAGAAATTCAAGTGGAAAGACAGCTGCCGACCTCTGCAGCTCCTCTTCTGTCAGAAAGAGAGGCGCCAGAATCTGCTCCTTGCTCCATTGCCGGTGCACCGCACTGTACTGTTTGAGGACGGCACTGTCGTATGACGAGACGAGAAGGAGGATATTCAGGTTGGACCGCCCTGGAATAAACTCGCCCCGAACGGCACTGCCATAGAGCAATATGCCTTCCAACTGCTCTCCGAATACCGCTGTGACCTCCTTCACATAGGTCTGCAGTCGCTTCTGTATGTCGTTCGGCAATCCCTCGATCAAACGTTCAGCCGTGCCCATATCCCTCATGACGACGTCGGATGTGCAGATCTCTCATGCGCACGGATATCGGGGAGAAACCCTGCGGCAATCACGCGATCGAGCCGATTGAACGGCGGCATCGTCCGCAACCCCGCCGTGGTCGACAGAACCTGGTAGCGAAGCCGTGCGTTTCGATCCAGCGTCTG
>JANOJM010000288.1:0-13850 GCA_031418735.1 Nitrospiraceae bacterium
TCCTGCCGGTGGTTTTCGCCCTGACGCTGTATTACCGCCGTCATCGTAAGCGGGATACCCACTATCGTGCCCGTTTGGCTGAGACGGTTGAGGCGAGTATCCCTGAGCCGCTCACCCTACACCCCGTCATCGATACCAACAAGTGCATCGGCTCAACTGCTTGCATCAAAGCCTGTCCGGAACATGCGCTTGGGATCGTCAGGGGGAAGGCGACGCTCGTCCAACCAGATCACTGTATCGGTCACGGCGCCTGCCAGGCCGCCTGCCCGGTAGAAGCGATTCAGTTGGTATTCGGGACGGAGAAGCGCGGCATTGATATCCCTCAAGTCAAGCCGACTTTTGAAACTAACGTCGCCGGCATCTACATTGCCGGCGAGTTGGGAGGGATGGGATTGATTCGGAAGGGAGTCGATCAGGGGAAGCGAGCGATCGAGACGATTCGGAAAAACAAGAGCAAGGAGGGCGAACTGGATGTGGTGATCGTCGGCGCCGGGCCGGCCGGTATCTCCGCATCGCTGGCGGCGAAAGAGTCAGGATTGCGATTCGTGACGGTCGAACAGGAAGACTCACTCGGTGGCGCAATCTTTCACTACCCGCGCCGGAAACTAGCCATGACGGCGCCTATGACGCTGCCCATTGTCGGCAAGTTCAACAAGTACGAGATCACTAAGGAAGAGCTGCTGGATTTTTGGGGCAAGATTACCCGTGAGAACAACATCAAGATCAATTTCTCTGAGCGTATGGATGCGATCACGAAAACGGGAAAGGGTTTCCTGGTGAAGACGTCGAAGAGTAGCTACCAAACGAAGAACGTGCTCCTTGCCATTGGCCGGCGCGGCACGCCGCGCAAGCTCGGTGTGCCGGGGGAAGATCAACCCAAGGTTGTCTACAGCCTGATCGACGCGGAGCAATACCGCGGGCAACATGTGCTGGTGGTGGGTGGCGGGGACAGTGCAGCGGAAGCGGCCCTGTCGATTGCCGCAGAACGGGGCACCACGGTCACCATTTCCTGCCGCGGCGATGAAATTTTTACCCGTCCGAAAGCTAAGAACCGTCAGCAGCTCAAGCAATGCGTGGAGGGAAAAAAGATCACAGTGTATCTAAATGCCAATGTGAAGGAGGTCGGGACAGAGACTGTGACGCTGAGTCACGAGGGAAAAGACATCGGAATAAAGAACGACGCTGTGATCGTCTGTGCCGGCGGCACGCTCCCGACTGCCATGCTGAAAGAAATCGGCGTCATGGTCACTACCTATCATGGCACGGCAATGGCGAAATGAAGCTCCCCGCAGCAAGCTACGGGGTATTCGGCGAAGGAGAATAAATTTTTCAGGAGGTACATATGTGGAGCTGGATCATAGTCGCCGGCATGATGCTCTTGTTAATGAACGCGTGCGGCAATTCACGGCCCCTTCCTACGGTGCAAGACAAATCGAGTCAAGTCGTTAAGCAGGCAGCCGAATCGAGTTCCTCAATTCAACGGCTGCGCATGCAGGCCGAGCGGGGAAATGTTGAAACGCAGTTTGCGTTAGCCCAGGCCTACGATCGCGGCCGAGATGTTCCGAAAGACAAGGCTGAGGCAATCCGATGGTATCGTCTTGCTGCCACGCAAGGGGATGCGTTTGCTCAAAATGCCCTCGGCGATAATTACTGGGAGGGCACGGGCGTGCCGAAGGACGATACGCAAGCCACACGGTGGTGGCATCTTGCGGCAAAACAAGGGTTTGCCCCTGCGCAACATAGCCTGGGTAAGATACTCTCGGGGGGCGGTCAAGGCGTACGAACCGACAAAGCCCAAGCGTACATGTGGCTGGCACTTTCTGCCAACCAGGGTGACGAAGAAGCCAACCGACAGGGTACCCTCCTCTCCAAACAATTGAAGCCCGCCGAAATCACGAATGCAAAGAAACTGGTCCAACAGTGGAAACCCGCTAGAGCCAGAGTCACGATCAACAAGTTCGCGCAGTAACGACTCGCGCTGGATAGCTGAGCAAGCCTAGCGAGACGAGCGAGACGCGAGGGTTCGAGGTTTTCGAAATACTGAATCTCGAACGTCATACGTTAGCTCCTGCCTGACAGGATATTCCTGCCCATCTCGCTCGTCGCGCACTGCTTGTGCCACAGCATACGGTTCCTTCTCCATTCTCGCCGAACGATTCTCCCGATCCGCCTCATCGAAAACCATCGCGATACCCTCCTAACGGGGGCGGTCCCCCTCGAAAGTTTTGCGTAATCTTTCCTCTGAATAGTCGTAGTCGCGCGACTGTTGCCTGAAATCGCAGGGGCGTATACCTGTGGATGCATGCTCAGTGAATAGTGGTTATCGCTCACTCGGTCAATTCATCGGCGGAGGCCGATGAGCCTGTCGCAAAAATGAATATTAGTGATGCCTATCGGGCCGATGTCTTCGGGTTAGCTTGAAACGTTTTCGTCATTAAACAAAGGGAGGTAGCCATGAGAAAGATCATCAGACGAGTTACAACGGGGCTCAATTGGCCCAAGTGGGGCGAACCCAAGGAATCATGGCAGGGAGTTGCAAGATGGCGGCGGCGATTTCCTGTGGCGGCAGGATTCTCTGCGTTGGGAGTGGGGGCTGTGGTTGCCGTAAACGTGCTCTACGTGTTTGCGGCTCCGCTGCCTGGGGGTACGTTAGATCCTTTGTCGATTCCGAAATACGTTACGAACTTGGTCATTCCTCCGGTGATGAAGCAGGTTAACATGGGGAAGGAAAGAGAGAGCGGCGAGGATGATTCAGAAGAGAAGGATGACGACTATAAGATCGCGGTCAGACAATTCAAGCAGCAGATTCTACCGACCGGTTTCCCGGCAACAACGGTATGGAGCTATGGTCCCCAGTCTGACTCGACACCGGCTGTTGCGCCGGATCTTCGTTCACAGTTCAATTATCCTGCCTACACGATCGAGACCACTGCCGACCGGCGTGTCAACGTCCGCTGGATCAATGGATTGATAGATAAGACTGGGGACTACCTCCCCCATCTGTTGCCGGTGGATCAGACGCTCCATTGGGCGAACCCTTCCAAGGACTGCATGCACGGCGATCCCCGAACCGATTGTATGGGCAAAGACCCGGCGCCCTACAGAGGCCCGGTGCCAATGATCACCCATGTTCATGGCTCACATGTAGATCCGGACAGCGATGGCAATCCTGAGGCCTGGTGGCTGCCGGCGGCAAAAAATATTCCCGCTGGCTACGCGCGGTCAGGCCAACTATTCGATGATTCAACCGGATCAAATAATGGCAATCGGGGCTATGCGGATTTCTCCTACCGGAACGATCAGCCTGCTACCACGCTCTGGTATCACGACCATACGTTGGGAATGACGCGGGCCAACATCTATGCGGGGCCTGCGGGGTTTTGGCTGATCCGCGGAGGGGTCTACGACGGTGGGACAGACGTCACGAAGAACAATAAGAAAGCCGTGCTACCTGGACCAGCTCCGGTGGCTGGGCAGGGTTTACTCGCCCTCAATACTCCGGGACACAAGGTTCGGAATGCCGTTCGCGAGATCCCGCTCGTAATCCAAGATCGTTCTTTCAATAGTGACGGGTCGCTCTTCTATCCTGGAGACCGCGCGTTCTTTGAAGGGATGATTCCTGAGACGCTCAAAGTTTTATTTGCTCCGAGTTCCGATGTGGCTCCGATCTGGAACCCGGAGGCCTTCTTCAACGTGATGGTGGTGAATGGGACAAGCTGGCCGAAACTCGATGTGGCGGAAGCCAGCTATCGATTCCGCTTGCTGAACGGAAGCAATTCACGATTTATCAACCTTGCGTTGTTTGTGGTCAAGCCGACCGGCGAGATCGACACGACTCAGGAGATCCCCTTCTATCAGATCGGTGCAGATCAGGGTTTTCTCCCCCAGGTGGTGCGGACCAAGATTGGGGAGCAAGTTGCCTTGACACCGGGCGCAGGCGAGCCGGTGTCGAACCCGAGTCCAGACAATCAGAGGGCGTTGCTGATGGCGCCGGCGGAACGGGCCGATGTGATTGTAGACTTTAGCCAATTGCCGGACGGGACGGTGGTCCGGATGATCAATACTGCACCGGATTCTCCCTTCGGTGGCTTTCCGGCTGATCCAGCCGATTCTGAGACGACTGGGCAAGTCATGCAATTTGTGGTGAAGCATGCGCTCACTGGGGCGAAAGGCTCAAGGGACGGTAAAACGACAATGCTCGCCAACTTGAAGCTCAATGCAGAGGACCAGCTTAGCGCACCGGTCGTGACGCGACTGGTGTCGCTGAATGAGGAGTCATCCTCGAACGTGTGTGTGCCGGTCGATGCGGAAGAGAACTTTGTGTTGGACGAACATGGCAACCTGGAGCAGGCCCCCTGTGATGCGGATGGGGTCGGAGCCTTCGGGCCTTCTGCAGCCAAGCTTGGAACGGTCACAGGATCGGGAGAGTCGGCTGAGGGGATCCCCCTGCAGTGGACGGACGAGACCGGCGCCAGTCAACCGACGAAAGTCACATTGAAGAGCAGAGCCACGCTTACGGTGAACGTCACGGAGGCGCCGAAGCTCGGCGATATCGAGGAATGGCAGATCTATAATTTCACGGCGGATGCCCATCCAATCCATCTGCATCCGGTTCGGTTCGAAGTGGTCAAACGTACGCTCCTCGATGGTTCGTCGAGTCAACATGGCGATTTGCCGCCCGGAGAATCGGGGTTTAAGGATACAGGGATTTCCTATCCAGGAGAGATTACGACCATCAGGATCAAGTTCGACCTCCCGGGCCTCTATGCGTGGCATTGCCACATCGTCGAGCATGAGGATAACGAGATGATGCGTCCGTTCGTGGTGCTGGCTAATCCCCCATCGCCGCATCATCACGACAAAGACGATCGTGACCGGCATCATCACAAGAAGATGAAGCATCACTACCGCTGGGCCGATCGGCAACAGGGTAAATAGAAGACTATAGGGGGGAAGGACTCGCAGGGCTTCGCCTGTGAGCAAGAGACGAGGGCCGTCGCAAGGCGGCCCTCGTTTTTTATGTGCAGACCGTAAAGAAGGTCTGCATCGCCGTGAAGAGTTGGCTAGCGATCAGGACTCGTGGGCCGTTCCCTCGAAGAGTTGGATTTCTTGGGGTTGAGGAATGGTCACTAGGATAGCTGTCCCCTCTCCTGGAATCGACTCGATGGTCAAGTGCCCATGAAGATTCTTGACATGGGTAGCCATATTCATGAATCCAAGGCTATTGTTTCCAATCTCGGCGGGCCTAAACCCAATTCCGTCATCCCGGATTTCGAGCCTGGCGGTTCCCTCGCTTAGCTCAAATCGGATATTCCCTAAGTTGGCGTGAGCATGATGCACGGTGTTACTGACGGCTTCCCGCGCAATCGCAAGGAGATGGATTTCTTGCTCCACAGACAGCCTGCCAGCGGCAACCGGGTCTACGTCGATCAGAAAGTGGGGACAGGGCCAAGAGTCGTTACGTCGAACCAGCAGCTGCAGTGAGTGCAGTAAGCTATCGTGGGGCGCCGTCCGAGGCTCAAGCCGTGCGGTGAAGTCACGGGTCTCTTGGATGACTCGGTGCAGGTGAGACAGTGCGAGATCGAGTTGTTTCGGGGCACGGTCGGGGGCTTGAATGAGTAGGAGCTTTGACGTCTCCATCCCCATGCCGACTGCAGATAGGGACTGCAACAAGCTGGCGTGCAGGTCGTGATACAGTTGCGCACGTTCTTCTCCGAGCCGGTGGAGCCGCTGCGCGCTGCGCTGTTTCATTTCTTCCAGGTGCCGCCGTTCGGTCACATCACGGACAATGATTGTGTAGTGGGCGGCGCCAGCTATGTCCATTTGGCTGATTGAGAGTTCGATTTGGAACGAGGTGCCATTTTTACGTCGCCCAACCGCCTCTTCGCCAGGCCCGATCACTAAGAGCGGCTGCTCATTGCCGGTACTCGGAAGGTCGGAGCCGCGCGGGGTTCGGTAAAGTAGAGTCTGAATCTCATGACCGCGTAATTCAGTTGCGCTCTGACCGAAGAGCCGACATGCCGCGGGATTGACCGACTCGATGATCCACTGCGCATTTGTGACCAGGATCCCATCCGCGGCATGGTCCACAAGGCTTCGCAACCGCTCCTCCTTCTCCCTCAGTTCTTCCAGCGACCGGACTGCCTGCGCGCGCGCCTCCTCAAGGTCGTTCGTCCGTTCGATGACTTTGGATTCAAGAGACTGTGTGAGACTCTGGAGTATGCGTGTCTGTGCGGTCAGCGCAATGGCTGTTCCGGTTGCCACGGCGAGGAGCCGTTCGAAATCCCCGTGGGAGGTGTCTTGCGATACAGAGGGTGCGAGAGAAGACTCTTCAGGTCCGAGTGGGACGCCTGTCGTTTGGAGAGTCGACACGACGCGTTGCAGTACCGTGGAGGTTTTCTGAAGCACATGCCGGATGGCATATAGGCCGATCAGCAAAATAGCCAGCGTGACAGCGAGAAGCTGCCAGAGTGTTTGAGTTTGCTCGCGTTCGATTTGAGAGAGAGAGACAACCATGCGGACCCACGCCGTGAGTTCATTTCGGTCGAACAATGGCTCGATGATGACCAGCGTGGGTTCTCCCTCGTCCATGGAGGTTTCAAGAATGACTTCGCGTTTTGTTTTTCGGGCTTCGAGCCACCCCGGATCGTCCAGCACGGTTCCTATCCGGCCCGGGTGCTTTGCGGCAACGACCATGCTGTCGTTATCCACGATGTCGATATCCAGCAGAGAGTCGTCTCGCATATACAGCTGCAACGATTCCTGAAGGCGGTATAGATTGTCGAGAACGGCAGCGGAGCCAATGGCGGCGAATGTGCGGGCCACGGCTCGCGCCCTCTCCTCTGCCGCTTGCCGGAGCACATGATTTTGCTGAATGACGAGAAATGCAGTTCCGGTTCCCATGACGAGGAACAGAATAAGGCTGAGGCTCACTCCAAGCCGGAGGCCGAAGTTGTGAGACCATGCATAGCGCAGGCGCTTCACAATTGACATGGAGATAGTCGGCATCGGCTCAACTCACTTGTTGATACGGAGACCATAGTCGGTTCCGTCTTGACGAAATTCGCATGTGACGGCAGCTTCTCCGTTCAAGGGAACGGTTACATGCGCTTGCTGTTGACCCAGGCGCTCATGCCGAACGAAGCTGTTATGCTCGCCAGCCGGCACGTTCAGGATTCTGATATCCCCAGACCCATCGGTCACCCCAAAATACGGGCAGGGCCGATTCATACATTTCCCTCCGACAGGAAGTCGAGCTTGAGTACACCGGCACTTGTGACGAGTTCATGCTTAATGGCATAGGCTGTCAGAGCAGCCGTGGTTCTCAGGTTGAGCTTCAGCATGAGGCTCGCACGGTGCTTTTCGACGGTTCTGACGCTAATGCACAGGCACTCGGCGATCCCCTTGCTGGTCGCCCCTTCGGCAACCAGTTTCAATACTTCCCGTTCACGCACGGACAGTCTCTTCCAAGGAGTCTCCTCGCCGGAGGAGGGGGATTGTTTCCCCAGGTATCCACTCAGAACTTTATCCGCGATCATGGGGCTTAGGTAGGTTTGCCCTTGTGCCACGCTGTGAATGGCTGTTCGTAGTTCTGTGTACGACGATTCTTTGGGAAGGTATCCGGTGGCTCCTGCGTGAAGAGCAGACCGGATGATCGACTCGGACACGTGAACTGTAAGAACCAGGCATTTGATAACGGGATGGGAAAGCCTGATCTGGCGGATCAACTCGGTTCCATGAATCCCTGGCATGGACAGGTCTAGAAGCACAAGGTCAGGTTGGAGCGTGGCAATTAAGCGTAGCGCATCGGTGCCGTTGCCTGCCTCGCCGATGACATGAAGTTGTGGATCAAGGGTTAACAGAGAGGCTAATGCTTCCCGAACGAGGGTATGGTCTTCCACCAGAAGAATCCGAATTCGTGAGTCTGAGGCAGGGGGGGTCTCTTCTCCTGAAGGGGCGTGATTCGAAGCGCCATCCGGACTTGAAGGCTTCTTGTGGCTCGATCGGTGGTTCATAAGGTATGCCCTGACTGCCGGGCGAGGGCAAATTATCCCAAGCCCACTTATCCCATGGCCGAGCTATGTTGCAAAATACATTCGTAAATCCGACCAGTTGTGCGTGTGTGGACCAAGTCTATTTCCGGAATAGGCAAGACAATCGCAGCACTGGAGTTAACCTGAAAAGTGCGACGCGGGTTAAGGAAAAACTGCTGATGCGATAGCGGAAAATGATTTCAAGGGAACATCGGGTAGGTCGTTCTTGTGGTTTTTGAAGTGGGATTGCCGTTAGGGTCTCATTCGACGGCGATGAGGTTTTTGATTCGGTCGTACGCGTTGTCCGACAAAATGTGCCGCTGCATCAACTCTGTCATGTCGTGATAGGGCCGGCCTTCAAGGATCTGTTGGGCCATCGTTACGCTCATGCCAGGTAAGGCGACGAGTTGCTCAATCGATGCCCTGTTCAGGTCGATGGGCTTTATGGGACCGGCAGGTGACTGTAGTGGGCGCTCCAATCGCTCCAATGGAATGTCCAGCGGGCGTTGGAGCTGGGGATCAATCTGCATCCTGGCCCTGTCGGCAGCGAGGGCAACTGTGTATAGACATGTAATCCCCAGTATCAGGAGGCAGACAATGGGAAACCATACCTGTGTGACCCGACATACAAAAAAACAGAGGCGTGGTGATTGAGGCATGGGATCCTTTGTGCGAGAAGGTGGTTCCTCTACCGTTAGACGTGAGAAGGGCTCCAGCGTTTCCGCTGCCGGGGAAAGTATGAAATCAGAGGCGTAGCTTAAACGACAGACACCTATGGAAGGATCACAACCTCGTGATTTGGAAAGTGGGGTACGAAGAGGGTGTGGTGCGTCGGAGGCACGGGGCTGGCAAAATGGGTTAGAAGAGGCGCTGTCATCCAGCAGTGACTACTTGGACAGAGTCCTCGGCGGACTCAGCTTGTTGGCCCGATGCGTTTCCAAGTCGATCTGCTTGAGGGCGCTAAGCTGATCGGTCAACTCCGCGATCCGCTTTTCGCGATCACGAATCTGCCGCTGAAGAATAGGGACGGCGATATCCGGGTTTTTGGCCGGTTCCATGGTTCGGCCTGTGGCCGTCGTACGGGCAGTACGCGGTTGTCCCAGCCAGGTGCGTACCAACCCTTTCATCACCCCGAGTAACGCGCCTTGGGGTTCATCGGCGGAAGTAGAGAGGGCAGGCCGGTGGGCCAGGAACCGAATCCAGCGCGCACTGGAATCTGCGAAGGGGCCGTTCGGTGCGGCGGCCAGCGCTTGTTGAAAGGAGGCTGCCGCCGCCTCGCCATTCTGGAATAGCGCAAGCATCGCCTGGGTGAAATGCACCTGATCGCAGGACTGGTCCTGGGTGCAGGTGCGGAGGAGCGGTTCTTGTTCTCGCTGGATCGCGTGCAAAAGGGCAGTGTCGGACGCATCGGCGTGAAAGACTGGCGCCGAAGCCGTCGGTGGGGCTCCGGGCAACATCGTACAGCCCCAGAACATTCCCATCAGCAGGAGCCCATATTCATACCGAAGCCGCATTGCTCACCTCTTGTTGCGTCGAGCGTCCAGTGTCGGCACTCAGACAAGTGTAGCAGATAGCATGGATTTTGCTGGCTCAGAGCAGAGACACTAATGGGGACATGAGCCCTGAAGTTTGTGCTGATGGTCTATCAGGTTTGTTTAGTTCATCTGGTTGGTTTTTCCCAACCAAACAAACGAGACAAACCAAACAGACCTGAGCAACCAGCCCGTTCTCACGGGCTTTCGCTACGAACCGTCATGAATAATGAGGGGTAACAGTTTTTCTTGTAACCGAGACTGAGAGGAGGGTACTATAGTACCGATTGTCTCAGCTGCGTCATTGCCCATTATGAGGGAGTCGCTCAGAGCATTTTAACGAACTCATTGACAATCCGGTCATTCTCGTATTTAAAGGAGATGTGGTAACGATCCGTTTATGCTTTTCCGTCCTCATTTTCGGGCTGTTGCTAAGCAACATATTCCCGGCCGTGCAGATCGGGTGGTCTTTCAATATTCTGTGCGGTTCGACCGGCGATACCGGGAGTGGGCAACCCTGCGATTTCAGCGACGCAGGGACGGTGGCCGACTCCGAAGACGATTCGCCGCAAGAGACGCTGGACGACTACGTCGTTTCTCGGGTGCCTGTCTCAGATGGGGGAGCAAGCCGCTTGCACGCCTCGATGAACGAGAGTCCTCCCGCCACCCTTCTGGTCTCCCGGCTCATCCACCCTCCGGCCGCATCGAGTTAGCGCAGCGACGACGGTCTGTTTCATCTTCGATCTCGATCAGACAACCTCATCGTGACTCCGAAGGAGGCAGCAGATGCTGGCTCGGTTTTTGACTTTTTTTGTACTGATGACTGTATTAGTGGCGGGGGTAAACGGGACGCCGGCACCGTCTTTTGCGCAGACGAAAGAGCAGGCATCCACGTTTAATCTCGATCGTATCATCGAGTTGGCTCTTGAGCGGAACCCGGCGATCGAGGGGGCTCGGAGTGTGATCGAAGAGAATGAGGGCAGACAGACCCAAGCCGGCGCCTACCCCAATCCCGACATCACCGCCCAGTTCGCGGATGCCACGATTCGAACTGCCAGAACCGGGGCGCGTGGGGTCGAGAACGGCATAGTCGTGGAACAAACAGTGGAGTGGCCGGCCATGCGGGCAGCCCGGAAGGACGCGGCAGCCTCAGCTCTGAACAGCGCGACGTTTAGGCTCGACGAAGCCAAACTCAATCTCGTTGCGGAGGTCAAGCAGGTATTCTACGGCCTGCTGCTGGCGGAACGGACGGTAGACCTTCTTCAGCAGAACCTGGAGATCGTTCAGGAAGTCGCGCGCATTGTCAAAGCCCGTGTCAGATCCGGTGAAGGCCCCCAGTTCGAATTAGTGAAGGCGGAAGTGGAGGTACTCAAAGCCAAGCAAGAGATGACAAAAGCCAGGAATGCCGTGCGCGTGACTCTCGTGGCGTTGGACACCTTGACGTCGGGGGCCTTGGGGCCTCGCTACAAGGTGCAGGGAGATTTTCGCTCGCTCCGGGATCGTCTGGACCCCGAGCAGATGGCGGCAAGGGACTTGTCGCAACATCCCATCGTCAAACGTCAAGGAAAACTGATAGAGCAGGCTGAATTTACCGTCACAAAGGAGCGGAAATCTCGAGTGCCGAATGTCACGCTGTTTGGCGGGTATTCTTCGCAGATAGAAACTAAATCGATAGTGGCAGGCGTGACGGTGCCGGCACCCATATGGTATCAGAAGCAAGGGCACATTGCGGAGGCGCTCGGTACACAACGAAAAGAAGAGGCAGAGCTGGTTCGTGTCCAGAACAATCTCAGCCGTGAAATCAACCAACATGCGCGTGAGGCGGAAACGGCGCAAGAACAGATCCTCGTCTATGAGGAAGGGCTTTTAAAACAAGCGCAAGAAGCGCTTCGCATCGCCCAATTGAGTTTCCGCCAAGGCGCCTCCAGCCTTCTGGATGTGCTCGATGCCCAACGGGTCCAACGTCAGATTACCGTGGATTACAACCAGGCGCGTTTTGAACTTTCCCTGGCGCTTACGCGGTTTGAGCGCGCCCTGGGCGGCTCACTCTAATATAGCGAAAAGGACAGATGGGAAGTATGGTCATTCCTTCCGGTCGATGTGCAACTCGATGCGAGTCTCATACGCGACCGCGAGGCCGTCTGAGCGCAACCTGCAGGGCCTTCTTCGGCCTGCTACTGGTGGCCTCCTTCACGGGCTGTGACCGTGCGCCGACCCCGGCCCCGGCTGAGGAGAACAAGACGAAACATTCGGCAGGCGAGGCGCGTCTTGTTCGGCTCCAACCGGATGAAGTGACTCGATCCGGCGTAACGGTGGAGCCGGCGGGACGAACGGCATTTCGTACCTACCGTACCTTCCCCGGCGTCGTCCGGCCGAACGAAAACGCATTGGCGAATATTACGACCCTCGTCCGTGGGCGGGTGGCTGAGGTGCATGCCGACTTGGGGCAGATGGTCAAGGCTAATCAGCTGTTGGTGGTGCTCCATAGCGGCGATCTCGGGCTGGCCCAGTCTGCCTATCTCAAGGCCCGAGCCAGGCGGCATGTCGCGGAGCAGGCCTATGAGCGGGCGCAGTTTCTGTACCAAGAGAAAGTCATTGGCTTGGCGGAGTCCCAGCGCCGTGAAGGAGAGATGATCGGTCTCCGCGCCGAGACTCAGGAGGCGCGTGAAGGGCTCCGGTTGTTGGGCATGGACGACAAAGAAATCGGAATCCTTGAGCGGACGCAAACGATCCGTTCGCAGGTTTCCATTGTGGCGCCTTTTGCCGGCCGGGTGATCGCGCGCGACCTCACCAAAGGCGAGTTGGTCGAAACCAGCCATAAACTGTTTGCGGTGGCCGATCTCTCGACGGTCTGGGTGGTGGCTAACGTATCGGAAAAAGATGTCTCTTATGTACAGCGCGCGACCGCCGTTGCGAATCAGCCGGTCGAGGTCTTTGTGACGGCCTATCCCGACGAGGTGTTCCAGGGGACCGTTTCCTATGTCGGCGATGTCCTCGACACCGAGACACGGACGATGCAGGTGCGCCTCATTTTGGAAAATTCTAAGGGTCACTTGAAGCCGGAAATGTTTGCAACCATCCGTGTCTCCTCCGAACCGACCTCGGATGTCCTGGTCGTTCCCGAAGCAGCCGTTCAGCGTGACCGGGATCGCAGCTTCGTGTTTGTGCAAAAGGAACCAGGCGTCTTTGAAGCGCGGACGATCAAAATAGGCGAGAAGAATGGAACCTTCGCCGAGGTTCTCGAAGGGTTGCAGGAAGGAGAAGTGGTCGTCAAGGAGGGCGGCTTTACCTTGAAATCAGAGCTATTGAAGCCTAAAGACTAAGCATGGTTGATAAACTTCTTGAGTTTTCTCTGCGCCGCCCCTTACTCATCCTCATGTTCGCCGGCCTCCTGACCCTTTTGGGGGCCTATGCCTTCCGTACGATTTCGATCGACGCATTTCCCGATGTGACGAGCGTGCTCGTGCAAATCGTCACGAAAGCGCCCGGCTTGTCCCCTGAAGAGATGGAACGACTGGTGACCTTTCCCATCGAGCAACAAGTCACCGGGGTTCCCCACCTGACGGAGTTACGCTCGCTCACCAAAGTCGGACTGTCGTTGATTACGGTGGTGTTCGACGATCGTATGGACATCAACCTTGCCCGCCAACTCGTGCTCGAACGCTTGATCGAAGTGCGTGAGAATTTACCCCCCGGGTCTGAACCGATGATGACCCCGAACAGCACCGGGCTGGGAGAGGTGTATCAATACTATCTAGAAGGCCCTTCGCATGCCGGCCTGGACGCCGCCGCAGCGGAACATGAATTGATCGAACAGCGAACTGCGGTGGACTGGATCATCCGGCCATTGCTCAAGGGCGTCCCCGGAGTGATCGACGTCAACTCGCAAGGCGGCTATGTCAAACAGTATCAGGTGCTCGTCGAGCCTGAACTGTTGCGCAAATACGATCTCGCGCTGCACGAGGTGTTCGCCGCTGTGGCGAACAACAACGCGAATGCCGCAGGCAACGTGCTGGAGACCCATGCTGAAAAGTACATTGTCCGTGGCGTGGGGATGATCCGGAAATTGAGCGACATCGAGGACATCGTCGTCAAGGAAGTGGGCGGCACTCCGGTGCACATCCATGACGTCGCCCAGGTACAAATCGGTCATGCCATTCGCCATGGCGCTGTCGTCTTGAACGGTGAGCGCGAGGTGGCGGCAGGGATCGTGCTCATGCTGCGCGGTGGTAACGCCCGCGACGTCGTGGAAGGCATCAAAGGCAAAATTGCCGAGATACAGGAG
>JANOJM010000289.1:0-2784 GCA_031418735.1 Nitrospiraceae bacterium
TCTGGATCGACGTACACAGTCTGTAGCCCTGGCAACAAATAGTCTTTCTCCACCGCCGTCCACTCCGCATTGGCGGGGATACTACTCAGAAACAGAAGCGATATGAGTGCCACGATATCCGGGAAGTAGGCTAGCGGTGGCTTATGACAGCGCTCCGCCAACTTTCGACGATTCAGATGTGATGCGTATGCGCAGTGCCACATTGGACCACCTAGCCTCGGAGAGAAGATCAACGGGGCACTGACCGTTTCATTCCACCACCCAGATCGCAAAGCCCTTTGCGTCGCGCAGTACATGATCGGTCGTGCCGCCGCCGAAGATCTGTTTGATCCTGGACGTCCCCTGCCGCCCCACAACGATGGTTTCATGATGTCCGCTGCGCGCCTCTTCGAGAATATTTCTCGCGATATCGTCCTCATGGCCATACTTCACCGCTACGTGGCTCATGTCGAACCCGGATTGCGCCAGCGTCTCGCACGCTTCCTTCAGGACATGGCACTCGGATTCCCGTTCCTTCCGAATCCAGGCTTCCTGCTCATCGCGCAACTGCATGCTCAATTGCTCCTCGGCGGAAGGATTTTCCGATCCACCATGCTCCAGCAACCCCCGTGGCATGGGTTTGAGCACGTGAAAGAGGGTGACGACAACATCTGGCGTTCGGCCCAGGAGAGATCCAACATACTGGACAACACGATGGGAGTTCTCGGACTCGTCGACGGCCAGAAGAATTCGCATAGCGCCTCCTTAGAGGTAGAGGTCGAACGATGCAGCGACCTACATATTATCCCCTCTTAATTCCCTAATGCCAAGAGGCTGCCAGGGCAAATCCAGACCCATTTCCCAGAGGCTAGAAGCCTGTTCGATATTGCCTTCGTTGCGAGGTGAAATGTGTACGTTGCCCATGATGGCCCGGATGAATCCCTCACTGCGCGCGTCCAACGAGGGTCTTCCGAGACCGCGCGTTGCGCGGGCATAGGGAAGTCACCGGGCCATCCCTCCCCTGCTGGCGGGTTTTATCAGCATCCTGTTAGTGGTTACGGAAGGATGATGGCCTGCTCGGAATGGCCGATCGCTTTGAGAGCCGTTTCCAGCGCATCAGTCATCGGCGGAGGGCCACAGAGAAAGATCACGGTGTCAGGACCGGGCGGCGGCAGATTCCCGAGCAGAATGTCTTCGGTGATGCGGCCCGTGCCCTGCGACCAGCCCTTAGGGGGCTGCTCCAATACATGATAACAATGGAAGCTCGCGTGTTCGCGTACATCCTCGTCCCACTCCTCTCGGAAGATGATGTCGGCCTCGGCCTTGTTGGCATAGACCAGAAACAACTCGACCGCGAGACTCTCTGCGAGAATCCAGCGAATGATGGAAATCATCGGGGTAATGCCCGTACCGCCGGCCACAAACCCCACCTTCTTCGCCATACCGTCGACCCAATGGCCGCCAGAATTCGGCCCGCTCATCAGCACGGTGTCTCCGGGCTCCCGCTCATGGAGATACTTCGACACCACGCCGGTTTCGTATCGTTTGATCGTCAAGTCGAAATACCCAGTGGCGCCAGTCATCGACGACGGCGTGTAGGGCCGCTTGATCGTTTTCCCGTCGATTGTCACGTGGACATACAGAAAATCGCCGGGCAGCATGTCCAAAGTGGCATCATCAGGCAGGGCAAAGCAAAACGTCTTCGTGTCGTGGGTATCGTGATGAATCGCCGTCAGCTCGTAGGGTATGGGAGCCTTGGACTTGATGCGCGTAACAGATTCCGAAATCATGGCGTTATCATACGAGCCTCAAAGAAAGGTCTCAACTGTGAAAACGGGCGCGGTGGACAGCTGGCAGGACCTTACCTTCGTGAAACATGAGACGTGAAATGTTTCGGACATTCAGTGAGAGACGAGGAGCTGAGACGCTATTCAGAACAGAATGGCTCCCGCCACCTTTATCTCTGACGGTGGCGCGCTTGGACAGGAAACTCGATGGAGCTATCCCCGTCAGAAACACCTCCATGTCACCATGGCTGACTTCTCGCACGCGCGGGCAAGGCGAAAATACCTCCTGGCATCTTTTCTGCCCTCAAAACCTAGGTAGACTTCAATCCCAGGGGTGTTCCAGTAATCAGTAAACAGAAACACTGATAGTTGGGCAGCGGAACCCTGAGGAGTGGTCCAGCATGGTAGATGACGAAAGACTGCATGGGGCGCGACGGTGGGGGCAGAAGATTTACATAAGGCCGGGCTCAACGCCGCTGGATCGGCTGAAAGGAGCCCTATGTGGTTACTCATCATTATATTGCTCAATATAGTGCCGGGACTTGAAAAAATCACCGTGTTGAATACCTTTACCACGTCTGAGGAATGCCAGACCGAACGAACCCGCATCGCCTTTGAGATGGCAGCAGCCTACCCCAATGATCGTAACTTTGTTATTGCCTGTCGATTAAATCCAAAGCACAGCTCATAAGAGCGGCTGAAGGAAATACGGGAGGAGATGGGTGGAATTGTCTCATTGACGGGGGAGCTTACGTGATGCCATCGGCGACCGGGCCAGGTCACCGGTTTTCGAACAGCGTTAGTCCGTTCATGATTCAAACAACAAGGGCGATCCCCTATATAGGAGATCGCCCGTGGTTGGCGCGTAAGGCGCCGAAACCAGCCACAAGCCTTAGTACGGGATCACATGCAAACAATCCTTGCTCTCGTTGTTCCAGACCACATCGCAGAGGTTGGACATGCGGGCGACGATCTGTGCCGCCACACCACCGGTCCCACCGAACAACCCGCACCAGCC
>JANOJM010000290.1:0-4324 GCA_031418735.1 Nitrospiraceae bacterium
ATCTTCGAACCCATTGGGCTCCTCCTTTGAGAATATGTGTTGTCTTGGACTCAGGAACAAAGTGAGGAAGGAGTGGGCCGAAGACGCAAACACCATAGCGGCTCAAGGCTGGCTTCCGATCAAATTCCCGGGCAGAACCAAAACAACAACTGTCTTAGGCCTTGTCTCTCTCTGTGATATCACCACCAGGCCTTTCGCAATGATACACGAGCGGTACTCTACTCCTCAGCCCCTTCAAATGCAAGCAACGATGCAATATGTACGCGACGCCTTGCATCCGGCTAATAGGCAGCGGGTGCAGAAAGCGGGCGGTGAGAAAAAAGTGGAATGGCGTGCAAGCTGTCGAAATCCAGCGCTATTTGCCCCCGAACCAGGAGCCCGACTTGACCCGTCGCTAAAGATTGATCCTCAACCGTCACGGCAAGCTGTCCGTCGAAGAATGTTTCGATAAAGTCCTTGCTGATGATGGTATTCCGCTGAATCCGCAGCATGTGCCAGGGAATGGCCTTGGGCGTAATCGACGACCGACCGAGCCTCGTCTCCTTGCCATCTACCACCCGACTCACTTCCAGCGTCTTCGCCGCAAGATCGACCACGACCGCGTAGAAATGTGCGGCATCTTTGAGCCCAAACACCACGCCGCCGCCTCCCGCCACAGCATCGACAGGAAACCGCATCCTGATCGATAGATCCGGATATTCATACTGAAACCCGTCGGCGACGATTAAACGGTAGCAGGTCACGGCCTGGCACGATGAGTTCGCGGCCAGTATGTTGGATGCAGAAGGGGCCTCGCGGTCCTCTTGAATCCTCCAGTCCGCAGCCGGCCCCTCGCCGAACTCTAACATCGAAAATCCGGCGGGCGCCTCGCCAGACTTTTCCTGGTCGAAGGTCCACCGATTAAACAGACCCCCTTGGGCCTGACCTTTCAGGTTAGCTTCCTTCTCTGTTCGGCTCTCTGCCTGAATCGCCTGTGACTGCTCGATACAGACACTCCACTCGCCGGCGATCGCAGCCAATGCAAGCGCAATAAAAACTCTGCTGCTATTCCTAGATTTCACGCTTAGCCACATTCACTTTCGACTATCTACTCAATCTCTTCTTATTTCGGTGGTCCCGTCTTGAGATCGAGAATGTCTTGCTGGAATCGGTCACGGGCGGCCATGATCGCCTTTCGGCGTTTCCATCGCCCCCAAGCCCACCATCGAAGGCGGTCCTGAAACGTGACGCCCGGTGTTGGAGCGCTTCCACCAGGAGCATGCTGGAAGTCATAGCCCTGCTGCCTCGCGCGATTCTCGAAAAATCGGCGGTAGAGGTGATCGTACAATCCTTTGCCTGAATCTCCTACGCCCAAAGCACCCTCCCTACAACAACAGGTCCAATCGATGGCTCTCCGTAACAGGAGACGAACAGGTCTGACGCTGACAGACATACGCCGTCGGCTGCCCATCCACACTCGTCTTCCCGGCGGCGAGCGCCAACTCGGATTCCCCGGCACGACGAGTGGCTCCGACTACCAACACCGCACGGTTCGGCAGGTAGCGTTGATGGACTGTTGAGAGGAACGATTCGGTCATGGCATCGCCACGAGTCCCGACCACAACAATCTCTTGCGGCGTCCGCAGATACCAATCCAGCGCACAGAGCATGGCCGATGAGCCATAGGCGTTGTGTTCCATCACGCTCCGGAACACCCGGAAGAGGTGCTCGGCCCGGTCATGATACCGCTGCTCTTTCGTGAAAGAGAACAACCTCAATAAAACCATGGCAACCGTAGCATTACCGGATGGAATCGCACTATCGGTCCCGGACTTCATACGATGGAGGAGAGCTTCATGGTCGTTGCTGGTATAAAAACACCCGCCAGCCGTCTCATCCCAATATCGCTCCAGCAGATGATCCGTCACCTCGCGAGCTTGCGCCAAATACCACCGATGCGACGTGGCCTCAAACGCGTCCAGCAATGCGGCGGCGAGGCAGGCTGCATCGTCCAGGTAGCCGTTCAACCGCCCCTTTCCTTCTCTAACCGTACGATAGACTCGCCCGTTCTCAACCGCATAGTCCAGTAGGAATGTGAGCGCCTGTTCCGCCGCCGCCAGATAGGCGGGAACCCCGAACGCATGATAGGCGTCGAGATAGGCGGACACCATCATCCCATTCCAGCTCGTGAGAATGTTGTCATCCCGCTGCGGCTTCACCCGTTGCTCCCGTGCTGCAAGCAACTTCAGCCTGGCAGGCTGCAACAACGACTCCATCTTCTCTTGCGCTTCGGGCTCAAGCTGCACCCCACCGAGCCGATTCAACACGTTCTTGCCTTCAAAATTTCCGCTCTCCGTCACCCCGTAGTACCGACAGAACTCTTCAGCCGTTTCGGCCCCCAGCACCGAAACAATCTCTCCCGGCTCCCAGACGAAGTAGCTACCCTCATGCCCCTCACTGTCGGCATCCTGCGCCGCAAAGAACGCGCCGTCCGGATGCGTGAGTTCACGGCGAACGTACTCCAAGGTCTCCTCGACAACCTCACGGAAGCGATTCTCTTTGGTAAGACGCCACCCATCGAGATAGATTCGAACCAGCTGCGCATTGTCGTAGAGCATCTTCTCGAAATGAGGAATCAACCACTGGTTGTCCACCGAGTAGCGATGGAACCCGCCGCCGAGATGATCGTAGATCCCTCCGGCTGCCATGGTTCCCAACTGTAACAATACGAGTTCTTGATGAGAGACCTCTTTCGTCCGAGCCGCCTGGCGCAACAATAAGCTAAGCGGGGGGACCGTCGGAAATTTCGGCCCCTCACCGAATCCGCCGTGGACCGGATCGAAAAATTGCCCTAAGTTTTTGGCCGCCTCATCGAGCAAACGATCCGTCAAGGGATCGTCCGACGGCTGCGGTGTTCCAACCCGCAACAGTCCGGCTTTCACTTTCTCCACATTCTTGCGGACATCGTCCCGATGATTCCGATAGGCCTCGACGACACCGCGCAAGACTTCAGGAAATCCCGGCAAGTTGTGGCGGGGCGCCGGCGGGAAATAGGTTCCCCCGTAAAACGGCTCTTGGTCAGGCGTCAGAAACATCGTGAGCGGCCATCCGCCGCCCCGTCCCAGAAACACCTGCGCAGATTTTTGATAGATATCGTCCAGGTCCGGACGTTCTTCTCGATCGACCTTCACGTTGATGAAGTCCTGGTTCATGAGCCCGGCAATCTCGACATTTTCGAAACATTCATGCGCCATGACATGGCACCAGTGGCAAGCCGAATAGCCGATCGACAACAGAATCGGCTTGTCCTCCGCTTTCGCCTTCGCCAAGGCTTCCTCTCCCCAGGGAAACCACTCCACCGGATTCTCCGCATGCTGCCGAAGATAGGGACTGGCTTCTGCGATGAGCCGGTTCGGAGAACGATCTGCTGGTGTAGGTGAATCTGTCATTGTTGTTTCACGCTCATAACCCGGCATACTACCTTGGCCTGCAACCGCTCTGCAACGGACCTGTCGGTCTATGTTATAGTGCCCTCCGCACCTCGAAAGGCTCACGGCATGAACAGCTCGACTCGAAGCGGCACGCGCTCCTTTGTCGTAGTCATTCTCCTCGGAATCGTCATTAGTCTGCTTCCCCTCGGGGGCCACGCCTTCGCGCAATCTGAGGAAAACCGCCCTGCATGGCTTCGTTCGCTCGACAGCCTGTCCAGCGAACGCATGCTCGCCGACGTGCGCACGTTAAGCAGTTCTTTCTTCAAAGGACGGCAAGCCGGATCAGAAGACGATCTGCGATCTGCTCAATGGTTCGCACGGGAATTGACCATGGCAGGGTTACAATTACCACTCATTTACAACAACTCAGTCACCTTCCCCTTTTCCCGCACACGGAAGGGTCCACCGCTAGGCATCATGGCTTCAATGGTCTCCACGTCACTCATCGCACCTGACCCGGTCATTCGCACCGGCGCAGCGGACCAGTTTGTCACAGCACAGTTGAGCAGGGACTACCTCCCGGTCTTTGATTCCCCGTCTGCCGATCTCCAGGGCCCAATCGTCTTCGTCGGTTATGGCATTGTCGATCCCACTCAAGGAATCGACGATTACGCCGGCGTTGACGTGAAGAACGGCATCGTGCTCTTCCTGCGTGGCAAGCCGGATCACTACCCAGGCCCCGTCAGCCATGCAGACAAGGTCCGCTTTGCGCGAGATCGAGGCGCCTTGGCCTATCTGACTGCGACAGGGCCGATTCTCAGCCCATATGAAACGCGGCGCGGCGTCACGGGAAGGCCCAGCGCATTTTATGGACAGCTCCCCCTTGACCAAGCTCTCCCTGGCGCATGGATCAG
>JANOJM010000291.1:0-3413 GCA_031418735.1 Nitrospiraceae bacterium
ACGATCCCTGGGAATGAAAACAGGAAGAACTATCGTTCCTTCTCGTTGATGTTCCAGGACGAAGATAACATCGTGGGCGTCAGCTTCATGCCCTACATCCAGCAGGTGGCTGGCATCACGGCTGTGAATTACCAGTCGGAACCGACTGCCTGGCGGATGGAAAAGGGTTGTGATGTGCCGGAAATCTTCAGTTGCGTCAAAGCCGGGGCTGGTGGACCTGCGACGCCGCTGCTGCAGGCGCATGTCGGAGATCCGGTGGCCATCCATGTGCTCGGCGCGTTCAGCGAGCAGGTTCAGCTGTTCACGGTCGATGGCCACGAGTGGCCGCATGAGCCGTACTCGCAGGGCGCCGACCAGGTCAGCACCATGGAGTTCGGCGGCTCAGAAGTGATTAACGCCTATCTCACGGGCGGCGCTGGAGGCCCGAATAAGATCGTCGGCGACTACATGTGGAAAAACCAGCGCCCAGCGTTTGCCAACGCAGGACAATGGGGTCTCTTCAAGGTACTGCCGGTTGAGGATCAGCGGATTTTTCCGTTGATGCCGCAGGTTCCGCCGACCAAGCGGGCGGAGAGTGAGAATGGCGGAGGGGCTGTTTCGAAAACATCAGCTCGTTGAGAAAACGAAGATCCTGCCGGAGCTGGTGCGAGGCCGGTTAAGATCGTTCTGACGATGGGGGGAGTAGACATACTCCCCCCATCTATTTTGTTTCGCTTTATTTCTAACGGTGGTGAGCATGACTGCACATAGGTCGCGCATTGTGGCTTTTATCTGTCGTTCAATCGTTCTCAGCATTTTCGTGACCTGTCCGATCGCAGCATGGGCATACGAAGAATCGACGGTGTTGAATGGCGGCACGGTAACCGGAACCGTGCAGTTCTCCGGTGAGATTCCACCGCCCATGCTGTTCGAGCTTCGCCGATATCCCGACCGGGTCTATTGCGGGGCATTATCCGATGGGTCCGGGTACCGGCTGCTTCGAGAAGTAGCCGTTGGAGCACAGCAGGGGTTGAAAGATGTGATCGTGACGATCGAAGGTATTGAGAAAGGTAAACCGTTCGGGTTGAAGGAAACGAAATTGGAGGCGAACATCTGTCAGTTCATTCCATTTGTGTCGGTCATGCGAGAGCGCCATCCTCTGACGGTGACGAATCAGGATGAGGTCTCGCATGATTTGCAGATCTATGAACGGGACGATGACCATGTGTTCATCATGTTCCATCGGCCGGCGCTGACCAAATCCGGGACGAGTGACGTTATCCGTTTCACCGGAACCCGCCGCAGTGTCACCATGCAATGCGGCATGCATCCTTTCATGCAGGGACATGGTCTTGCCGTCGAGAATCCGTATTACGCGATCACCGGTCCGGAGGGGACCTTTGAGATCAAGGATCTTCCAGCAGGCACGTACCGGATCAAGGCTTGGCATTCGACCCTGGGAGAGAAAGTGCAAAACGTCACTGTGGCGGCGAACGGCGCCACATCGTTGGGATTCAGCTTTGAGGCAAACTAGCCATGGTCTGTTCTCGCTATCTTCATGCGGTGCTACTCACTGTCTGTGTTTGTGTGATGGGGGCTCACGCGGCCGCGGCTGAAGTTGTATCGGTGCCTGCGGTCAGCCGAGTCGAAGTCGTACTGGCGAGCCAGTACAAGAACCAAGTCGCCTCATTGAAGGAAGAATTTGTCCAGGCAGGGATGCCCAACGTCCATTTTCAGTTTTTCAGGCAGGGCCAACCTCCGCAAAACATCGGTCTTGGACGAGAAGTTCCGGCTGACAAGGCGAGAGAAGCAATCAGGCTGGCGCTGAAATACAACTTCGGTGTGGTGATTCTGTTGCCGGAGAGACTCTTTCCTCCACGATTTGTGACGATCGCATCCTCGAATTATGACGACACGGTTGAGTATCCCATCGATCAGGCCACTCTTGTCCAATTACAGAACGAAAACCTCACGACCGAAGAGTTTCACCGTCTCTACAAGGGTCTGACATCTGTCCCACTGCCGCCAAAGGGCCGATATAATCCGTAGCATTCGAGAGGGTTCGTGTCGAAACGCCAAGACGCCGAGCACGGTGGGCTTGCGGATCCCAAGGGACTGGCTCCGCCGTCTTAGGCGGTGTCTGTCGCACTTCCAGAATCCTCGTCTGTCTAGTTGCTGTGAAGCCTTCGTGATTTATGTGGGTGAAGGAGGAGATGTGAGATTAGTTCAGATGATGAGAGGCAGGAGCATCCCGACCCTTATGCTGGTAGGCCTAGTCACCCTGTGGTTTCCCATTATCTCAGATGAGAGTCCGGCACGCGCAGCAGAGGCATCGAGTGCTAGTCTGCAAGAGCAGGGCGACGGTCTGATGAAGAACGTTGAAGAAATGGTGGCGCATGGTGGAATGGGGGATGCGAAGGCCATTATCCATCATTGCGGGGAGGCGAAGCGGTTTGCCGAGACACTCATCAAGCAGCTCGCAGCGTCAGATTCCAATCGTGCCGATGCCACGACCACTCTCAATGAAGTGATCCGCCAATGCAACCGTGTGTCGGATATCGGCATCCATGCCGACCCAGGACAGCTTCTCAATCCCGCCACCAAGGCTCGCGCCGCTGCACAGCAGTCGATAAAGTTACTCGGGTTGACCAAGACGAACAAAGGTTAGGTTAGTTACGCGCACTTCGTGCCGGCCTGGATTGTTCGCCCTCTTGTTTCGATTGACAGGATACGGTAGGATTTTATATAGATACTCGGTCCAGACCAGACACGTCAGTCTATCGACGTCGAGCACACCAGAGAGGAAGCCGTTCCCGCCTTTCTCTCGTCAGGCCGGTGGATAGAGCAAGGGAACAGCGAGCTAGAATCGGGTCATTCGTTAATCACAAGGAGGCAGTCCCATGAAGAGTGCACTATCAGTCGTATTTGGCGTGGCAGCCGTCGCGTTTCTCGCGGCGCCTCTCACCTCGTTCGCAGGTGGAACGATTTCCGGCAAGGTGACCTTTGCAGGAAAGGCCGAGCAAAAGGAGTTTTTGTTCTCGAAGTTCCCCAACCCCAAGTTCTGCCCGCAGAATCCAAACAAGTCGTTGATGGACGGGGATAAGCGGTTCTTGAAGACCATCGAAGTCGGTAAGGATGGCGGCCTGAAGCATGCGGTGGTTGCCGTCATTGACGTCGAAGATAAGGCGTTTATGGATGGGTATGCGGGCACTGAGGTGGTGGCGGAATTCTGCGAATTCCTCCCATTTGCCGGTGTGGTGGTAAATAACAAGTCCTTCAAGGTTGAGAATCATGATGCCGATCCGGATGACCAAAAATCACTCCAAGGTGTGCTCCATAATCCGCATAGTTTCGTGGTGAAGGGCACCAGCTCGGCCACAGGGTTCAACATCGCTTTGGCCAAGAAGGGTGACAAGCTCGACAAGCCAGTGGTG
>JANOJM010000292.1:0-3010 GCA_031418735.1 Nitrospiraceae bacterium
GAGACCATGAACGCGATAATCAGCGAGAGCCCCACGACCATGCCCAGGAATCCTTGATGCCAAATCCAACCGACGAGCGTCAGAATCACGCCGCAGGCGAGCCCCATCAATAATCCGACCTTGATTTCCCTGAAAAACACGGTGCGTACGTCCGTCAGCTCGATCAACCCTGTCGCCAATCCCCGAATAATGAGGGTCGAAGACTGGAGGCCTACGTTTCCACCCATGGCGGCGATGACCGGGATAAAACTGACGATGGCCACCACTTCCTGAATCGTGTACCGAAACTCCCACAGAATCGCGCCCGATAATAGACTGCCGACGAGATTGGTAAAGAGCCACGGAAGCCGGTGTTTCGCCGACGCCAAGCTGGAGGATTTCGAAACCGAGTCCTCTTCGATTGCGCCGGCCATTTTCAGCATGTCTTCAGTCGCTTCTTCACGGATGACGTCCACGACGTCGTCAACCGTGATAATGCCGACCAACCGGTTGTCGATGTCGATGACCGGAATCGCGAGTAAATTATAACTCGCCACCTGACGGGCGACTTCTTCCTGGTCCATGTCGACCGTCACGCTGATCACGTCTCGCGTGGCAATACTTCTCAGTGGCGTCGCAGGAGGGACCGTCAGCAGCTGCCGCAGAGAGAGCACTCCGACCAAGCGCTCATCCTTGTCGGTCACATAAATATAGAACACCATTTCCGCATCCGTCGCCAGCTGGAGACGTCGGATGGCATCTTGCGCCGTCGCATCTTCCGGGAGCGCGAAAAACTCCGTCGTCATGATGCCGCCGGCCGTATCCTTCGGATACTTCAACAGGTCGGCGACTTCCGTGGAGTCCTCCGCCCGCATCAGCGAAAGGATCTCTTTGGCCCGTTCTTCAGGCAAAACACCGAGGAGGTAGGCCGCGTCGTCGGGGCCGAGGTCTTTGATCAGCCAGGCGATATCCGCATGCAGCAGGTCCGCCAGCACCTGATTGATACTATCGCTGTCGAGCTCGCTCAGCACTTGACCGCGCTTCGACTCGCCTCGCACCAGCTCGAACACTTCCCGCTTTTCTTTGGGAGACGACAGATGCATGATCACTTGCGCCACGTCGGCCTGATGCATCCGGCTCAACATCTTCCCAAGGTTGGTGATTGCACCCCGGTGCAACAGCCGTTGCACCGACAACAGCACGATGTCGAATTTGGTCCGCCCTCGATCGGCCTGGTCCCGTAGCGCGTCGCGGAGGATATCTTTATCCCCTGGACGAGGGCGAGGATCCGATGGATTCGTTTCTGTGACACGTTCTGTCGGTTGCATCGTTACACCAAGTCTAAAATTCTAAAAGACTGAAAATCAGAAAGTCATCATGTCTAGGGACCAGACGTGATGAACTTGACGACTATTAGTATCCCAATTCGGTGAGCGCATGCTCATCTTCTCGCCATGCCTCCCGCACCTTCACCCACAGCTGCAAATATACTTTCATCCCAAAGATCTGCTCCATATCACGCCGCGCATCGGTCCCGACCTGCTTGAGCCTCTCTCCGTGCTTCCCGATTACAATTGCCTTATGAGACTCTCGCTCGACCAGCACCGTTGCGCTGATGCGGGCCAACTTCCCCTCTTCGACAAACTCGTCAATCTCCACGGCAACCGAATAGGGCACTTCTTCATAGGTTTGGTGCAAAATCTTCTCGCGAATCATCTCGGCCGCCAAGGTCCGCATAGATTGATCGGTGACCGTGTCTGCATCATAGGCCCCATCCCCGTCCGAAAGATGGGCCACAGTCACGGACAACAATCGGTCGACATTATCGCCGGTTTCAGCCGATACCGGCACCACATCTGTCCAAGCAAATAGCCTGGCATAGGTTTCCATCACCGGCAGCAACTTGAGCTTATTGACCAAATCCACCTTATTCAATACCAAGATGACCGGACGCGGACGCTTCCTAATCGCCCCCTTCACGTGATCGAGGACCAAGAGATCGCCGGGGCCAGGGGAACTCGTCGTGTCCATCAACACGTACAAAATATCCGCCTCTTCCAGCACGTCGACCGTGGTGCGGACCATTCGCCGATTGAGCAGATGTTGCGGCTTGTGCAGCCCCGGCGTATCGAGCAGAGCAATCTGCGCACCCGGCATATGCACGACCCCCAGAATTCTCGTCCGCGTCGTTTGCGGCTTGTCCGAGACAATGGCGATCTTCTGCTCAAGCAATCGATTGAGCAAGGTCGACTTGCCGACGTTCGGGCGTCCAATGATCGCGACTGTGCCAAACTTCATGGGTTACGGACGTGGCCGCTCCTGTGATGGTGACGGAACTAATTGATATACGGTTTCACCTTTGCGCACATAGCCGAGCTGTTCTCGCGCCAACTGTTCGATTTTTGCAGGATCGTGTTCCAAGCGATCGACGTCCCCCCGAAGCCCATGGGTTGTCCGTTGCAGCTCTTGAAGATCAAGGTCCAGCTGTTGGGCATGCTCACGCATGGAGATGTAACGCAGGAGACCCATGTCGCCAAAGACCAAGACAACCAACAGCAACAGGCACACCGCAGCTCCGATATAGTGCGCGCTCGTCACCAGGCGACGCTGCCAATCGAGCCACTGCCGTCCCCGATTCCGCTTGATGATCATCGTCGGTTACTCATGGTCAGGATCGCCCCGGCACTGCCTCACGACCCCGGTAGACGGCGCTCGAACCCAGCTCTTCTTCGATCCGGAGCAACTGATTGTATTTGGCCACACGATCCGTTCGGGACAACGACCCGGTCTTGATGAGCCCACTATTGGTCGCAACCGCCACGTCCGCAATCGTCGTATCCTCTGTTTCCCCAGATCGATGCGAGATGATGGCCGTGTAGCCAGACCGTTTCGCCAGCTCAATTGCCTCCAGTGTTTCCGTCAATGTGCCGATCTGGTTGAGCTTGATCAGAATGGAATTTGCGATCCCTTCCTTGATCCCCTTGGCAAAGATTTCCACATTGGTCACAAAGATATCGTCGCCGACCAACTG
>JANOJM010000293.1:0-5692 GCA_031418735.1 Nitrospiraceae bacterium
AGGACCGGGTGCGCCATGCGATCGGCTTCGAGCGCAGCCCACAGCGGCAGACGATTCGCCGGAAGGTTGATCATATAGCGGGTCAGATCCTTGCCGGTCGCGGCATTGAGCCCGACCCCCCCGTGACGTTGATAGAGGAGGGCCATCTCATTGCCCGCCACGAACTGTCCCGCCTGATCTTGAAGTTCGGTAAATCGTTTCTGCAGTTCCTCGACAGCAGCTCGATCCTCGGAACTCGCCGGTCTCTCCGGACTCTTCCGTGCGAGGTCTCGTTGCCGCTGCTCCAGCTCGCTGCCCACTCGATACCACTCTTCGAGAATGGGGCGTTCTTTTTCGTAATTCTTCGTCCCGACCGTTCTCGTCCCCTTGAACGCCATATGCTCGTAGAGATGCGCCAGGCCGGATTGCCCCACCTGCTCGTTGACTCCCCCGACCCTGAACGTCATGTTGAGGGAGACCACCGGCGTTTGATGCCGCTCGACCATGAGCACGGTCAACCCGTTTGCCAGTTTTTGTTCCACCACACGATCTGCCAGCCCGGACGAGGCTGCAAGCGGCAGGTTGAGGCTAAGGTTCAGGCCAAGGATTACAAAGAGAATCAGAAAGCAACGACTATTTTTCATATGAAGATCTCCATTAATTCTTCAGGCCGTTCGATAAACCAGTCCGGCTTGCAGGCCGTCATTTTCTCCCGATTCCCCATACCGTACCCGACTGCGCAGACACGAATGCCGGCATTATGCCCGCCGTTGATGTCGTTCGTGCTGTCCCCGACGAGCACGGTCTGCTCTTTCGGCACATGCAATTGCTCCATCACATGCAACAGCATGCCCGGTTCCGGTTTCAACCCAAACCCGTGATCACCGCCGACGACGTACTGAAAATGATTTCCTCCCAGTCCTTGGAGAATCACGTTGGTGTACTCGATCGACTTGTTGGTGGCCACCGCCATCCGTTTGCCTGCGAAATGCGTCAGCATCTCTCCAATGCCGGGATAAAACGTCGTACGGTCGAGGCAATGGGCCAGGTACTGGCCTCTGAACACCCGCAAGGCCTCGTCGAAGGTGACCCGGCTGCTCTCGCCGACCGACAAGCGCAATAATTGCTTCACTCCGTCTCCCACAAATCCAAAGATTTCTTCAATTGGACGCTGCGGTAATCCCAGTTCGGCCAACGTGAAGTTCACCGACGCGGCAATGTCCCATTTGGACTCGATAAGCGTCCCGTCCAAATCGAAGATCAGCAGCTCGACCGAGGTCTTTCCCATCATTATTTCGCCTCTCGTAACTCACCCTGCAACGAGCCAAGACGGTCTCGCTTCGCCGGGTCGGTTTCCTTCACCCAGGCTTCGCGCACGAAATTCAGCATCCGCTTCTGCCCCACGTGAGGAGGAAGCATCGGCTCAACAATCCTCCACCGATTTTTGATGGCTTTCACGCGAAACCGAACCTCTTCTGTCTCAACCCCCTGGACAAAACCGGCCGTTTCAAAATACACCGAGCCGAGGACCTGAAAGGTGACCGGAATCACGACTTCCAAACTATCGATCACTTCCCATTGGCGATACTGCTCCGCCACCACGAAGCCTCGCGTCACGACGACATGCCCCCACGCCGGTTCCTCATTCCAACCCGTATAAGACGCGACCGTTCCGAGCGACATGGCATCGAGCCTGGCCCCTTTAGAATCGAGCGCTAGATATCGTTTCACCACATCAGCCGGCGAATGCTTGAGCGATCCGGTCTGCGCCGACGCAATATTCCAAACAAATAACCAGCCTATCAGGACGACGAAAGCGGCCAGTCGGTTTGGCATGCGGCTGCTCATGACGCAATCCGGTGGAGTTTCATGGTATTCGTGCCGCCTAACTGTCCTGTCACGGTCCCGGACAGAAACACGACGCAGTCGTTCGATCCGGCCAACGCTTCCTCCACCAGTCGATGCTCGACCGCATGAACGCGATCATCCGGATCCTGAACTCTGGCCATCAGCCGCGGCAGCACGCCCCAGTAGAGCGCCATTCTCCGCCGCACGAGATCGTGCGGTGTGAAGGCGACAATGGGGGCAACCGGCCGCTGTTTTGAGAGCAACCGGGCGGTCGCGCCGGACTCGCTGAACGTGGCAATGGCCGCCGCCTGCGTCGTGGCCGCAGCCGATGCAGCAGCCTCGCACATCGCCTCAGGAATCGAGCCCTGCTCACGGCCGTCTGAACGTTCGACCGGCCCCCTGTTCAGAAGCACAACCTCACCCTCTGCCACACGAACGATACGATCCATCACCTGCACCGATTCAACCGGGTATTGTCCGCGGGCGGTTTCTGCCGAGAGCATGACCGCATCAGTGCCGTCGAAAATCGCATTGGCGACGTCGGAAGCTTCCGCCCTCGTCGGGCTCGGATGCTGCGTCATCGACTCGAGCATTTGCGTCGCCGTAATAACCAGCCGACGATGTTGATTCGCCTTCGCAATGATCCGTTTCTGGAGAATCGGCACGACTTCCGGTCCCATTTCCACACCAAGATCTCCCCGCGCAATCATGACTCCGTCTGCTTCCTCCAACAATGAGTCTAACGCAGCAATAGCTTCAGCCCGTTCGATCTTCGCGATAATCGGCTGGTCTCCCCCGCACTCCGCCACCAGACGCCGGGCCGCTTGCACGTCTTCAGGCCCACGCACAAACGAGAGTGCCATATAATCCACCCCTTCTGCGACGCCGAAACGAATATCCTTTCGATCCTTTTCCGTGAGTGCTGGCGCACTGATCGTGGTGCCGGGCAGATTGATTCCCTTATGAGACATGATCCGCCCGCCGGTCTTGACTCTGCACTCGACTGCCCCATCGCTCACGACAGTCACAAGCAGTTCAATCAGCCCGTCGTCGATCAAGACTCTAGCCCCTGGCCGCACGTCTTGAGCCAGCTGTGGATAGGCTACCGGGATTCCCAGGAGATTCGAAGGGGCCGTGGTCTGTCTGCCAATCTGGCCGCCGGACCGGAGCATTCCGCCGACGAGCCTGATCCGCTGTGCTGCTATCACCTCAATTCCAGTTGTTCCGAGATCGCCGACCCTGATTCGCGGCCCCTGTAAATCTTGAATGATTGCAACCGGGCGCTGCAGACGCTCTGCAGCAGCGCGAATCGAGGCGATTGCCGCACGGTGCGAATCGTGCGTGCCATGAGAGAAGTTGAGACGAGCCACGTCCATCCCACTGTGAATCAGTCGTTCGAGTATGGATGGTTCGGCGCTGGCCGGACCGATCGTGCACACAATTTTCGCTTTTCGCATGAAGGAAGGATCACCGGTGAACAGGCGATTATATCGTGTATATCTTGGGACACACAGGGTTGTGCGCTAGCCCGCATTCTAGCAAACGAGTCTCGGCGCCGCAAAGCATCTCTGCCATCCGGCTGACCCTCGCACATTGACCAGCATCAAAACCACATGCTAGGGTTTCCCCCCAAGGTTGTACCGAGGAGCCTGGCGAAGGATCTCGATTGCAATGAATCGACGGTGGATCATCAGCGCCCTGGTCCTCTGGAGTCTCCTTGTTGCGCTTCCCCATGGGCTGCAGGCTGACGCCTCCCCCGCCACCTGGCTCGTCGACCGGGCAGAGGCATTGGAATCAGCCCTTCCTGCAACGACCCCGGATCGACTTCCCGCTGCCCCACTCATTCTGCAAACGCAAACCGCGCCTCAGAAGGTCTATGACCTATTGGCGCAACTCCAAGCCCGGTCTGGCAGACCCTTGCCAGGCTATGTCGGAGGGCGCGAGTTCCAGAATCGCGAGCGCCGCCTTCCCCCGGGCCACTATCGCGAGTACGATGTGAACCCCAAAAGACGCGGCCGCTCACGGGATGCGGAACGGATCGTGATCGAGCAAGACACTGGCAGGGCTTACTATACCGGCAACCATTACCGTACGTTCATGCCCTTGAATGAGACACCATGACGCCAAAACACACCGTGACATTGACCTCGTATCTCCAATCGACGAAGGCCCCCTGGACCTCATTGCTGATGGTCACAGCCGGGCAAAGCGCCGAATCGCTGGTGCGCCCACCCACCGGGTTGGCGCTGAAGATTATCAAGGGCGGTCACTGTAAGACGCCGGCAAATCTGTTTGCAGAATTCGCACGAGCATTGGAGTTCCCCGACTACTATGGTCACAACTGGGACGCGTTGGAGGAATGTCTGGCCGATCTGGAATGGATGCCGGCCAAGGGCTATATTCTACTCATCACCGATGCGGCCCATCTGTTGCCCGATGACGAAGAAGAGTATGAAACCTTCCTAGAGATCTTGCGTGATGCGGGAGAAGCCTGGGCCAGCGGACAGGCGGGAATGGGCACGCGACAAGCCACGCCCTTTCATGTGCTGTTCGCTGTATCGGAGAGGGAGAAAGCCAAACGGGCCCACTGGAGAATGAAAGAAATGAATGCGGAACCGGTTCGGACGGCGAATCGGCGCCAGCGATCTCTGAAACGTAAACCTTCACGCTCCTAGTGTTGGTTGATAACGAACCTGTCGTTCCATTAGAGTATAAATCGGGCCAAGGCGATGGACTCGCTTTCAGGATGGCCAAACAGGCCATCCGCTTCGTGTGTGGTCTGTCTGGTTCATCTGGTTAGTTTGGTTCAACAAAAAAATCAGAAGGAAAGGAATCAACAATGGGACTCATGGATCAATTGGGACAAGCAGCGGGCGGGATGATGGGCGGGCAGGCAGGACAGAATCCGCTATTGCAGGCTGTCACGAGTTTGCTCGGACAGAATAGCAGCGTGGGAGGATTGGCTGGTATTGTCCAAGCATTCCAGAAGAACGGACTCGGCGACATTGTGAACTCCTGGGTAAGCACGGGAACGAATCTGCCCGTCACGCCGGATCAGATCAAGCAGGGCCTGGGGGGTGATTTTCTGAGCCAACTGGCGGGCAAAGCCGGCGTCTCACCCGATACCGCGAGCGCTCAGCTGTCTAGCTTGCTGCCCGACCTCATTGATAAAGTGACGCCGAGCGGCAAGATTGAAGCCGGCGGGATCGACCAGTTACTCAAGATGTTTCAGGGGAAAATGGGAGCGTAACTTCTGGTAGACCGACAAGAAGAGGCGCCTGTCCCGCGGAGGAGTGCGGAAGGCCGTCAAGCTGCATCGCCAGAATGTGCGGGGGAATTACTCCATGCTTGCCAGCGAGCCTGAACATTGTGGCGATGACGCACACAAATCCCATGCGTTTCCCGAGCATCGTCGAGAGGCGCCTTCTCGCCCACTAGCTCAAGCTTCCCCTCTTGTCGGCACCACGAGCAAATGACTTTCATCGTTCGTATCGTACCTCTCCAGAGTTTCCAAGGATGCAAACCCAAGGCCCAATTCGATTGGTAACATGAATCGGTATATTTGCAAGGGATTACGAAAAGTCCCTATCTCGCGACGAAACAGTCCATAGCAAATAGTGCCGAGAATCGTATTGTTCAGACACTTTTTGGGCTCCAACCGCCTGATTACACCGCATGAGCCTCCCCTTTCTTGACCGAGGCCCGACTGCGTGGTACTGTGCGCCCCCATTATGAAAACGACTCGTTCCGCCAAGCTATTTGCCGACGCACAACAACTGATCCCCGGGGGTGTGAATAGCCCGGTGCGGGCCTTTCGCTCTGTCGGAGGCCAACCCCGGTTTATCAAGCGTGCCAAAGGCGCCCG
>JANOJM010000294.1:0-3951 GCA_031418735.1 Nitrospiraceae bacterium
CCTTAATCTTGTGGACACGATGGCGCAATGAGTACCGCGCTTCACTATGACATTATCGTGATCGGAAGCGGTCCCGCCGGCCAAAAGGCTGCCATTCAGGGCGCCAAAGCGGGCAAACACGTGGCCATGATCGAACGCGAACCGGGCGTCGGTGGCGGCTGCGTGTACCGAGGGACAATTCCAAGCAAAACGCTCCGCGAGAGTGCGGTGCAAGCGGATCGGCTGAAACAGTCTTCGACAACGCTGGACATGCCGGCCCCCTCCAACATCATAGTCTCTACGCTGATGCGTCACTTGGATGAAGTTGTCGCATCGCATGGCGACTATATGATGAATCAACTGACGCGCAATGGCATCACCTTGTTCCACGGCCGAGCCCAATTTCTCAGCGACAGCCTGATCGAGATGCTCACGGTCGATGGCATCAAACAAACGCTTACCGCCGACACCATCGTCATCGCCACAGGATCCAGGCCTCGTGCACCGGTCGAAATACCGATCGATCATGAACACATTCTCGACAGCGACTCGATTCTCTCGATGATCTACCTGCCACGCTCCCTGACCGTACTGGGCGGAGGCATCATTGCATTGGAATATGCGTCGATTTTCGCCTCACTCGGCGTGCAAGTCACCATCATCGATCGGGCTGATCGCCCGCTGCAGTTTTTCGATGCAGAACTCGTGCGGACTTTTGTGCAAAGCTTTGAAGAAAAAGGCGGCCGATACTGTGGGGGACAAGCGGTCGGTGAGGTCCGGTGGGATGGGATCTCTCAGGTCGTGACAACACTCAAAGACGGACAGGTATTCACGAGCGATAAGATGCTCGTGGCCTTGGGGCGGCAGGCAAATATCGAAGAACTCAATCTCAGTGCGACCGGCTTGACCATCACCGAAAAGGGAACGCTGGCCGTCAACGAACATTGCCAGACGGCTATTTCTCATATTTACGGCGTCGGCGATCTGGTCGGCCCCCCCGGTCTGGCCTCCTCCGCCATGGAACAGGGCCGGCGTGCCGTGTGCCATGCCCTGGGTCTCCCGGAAGGACAGTCAGCCGACATCATTCCAGTCGGGGTGTTTACGATCCCCGAGATGGCCAGCATCGGGCTCGATGAAGTGGCGGCTCTAAAACGCTATCGAGAGGTCATGGTTGGCCGGGCGAAGTTCAACGAAATCGCCCGTGGCCAGATCTCAGGTATTCTCAACGGCTTACTGAAGATGGTGGCCGATCCGACAGGGGAACATCTCCTTGGCGTTCAGATTATCGGAGAAGGCGCGACGGAACTGATCCATCTCGGTCAGATGGCGCTTCAACATGCGACCACAGTCGACTCATTCGTTGAAAACATCTTCAACTTCCCGACGCTGGCCGAAACCTATCGCGTCGCAGCGCTTGATATCGTAGGCCAACGGAAAAAACGTCTGGCGTCCGCCGCCTGAAGGGGACAGGCTCCGCCGTCTACGGCGGTGCCTGTCCCGCTCCTCAGCGCAGTTTGAGGTTTGACGTTCGAGGTTCGAGGTTTTTGAACTTCGAACACCGAACTTCGAACTTCTGATTACGTCTCATCTGCCAACAATCCCACTGCAAGAAAACGAGCGTCGATCACGCCGAGTATATGCCGTTGAAGCTCATCACGAATCGGCGCGAAGCTCTCATCGTGGAGATAACGATTGACCGTGGGGGGCAGCCGACGCCGCCAAGACTGAGCCGCCTGTCTCGCGCCGTCGGCAACAGATCCTCCCTGCATAAGAATGGTCCGGACTTCATCTTCGAAGAACCCCACATGAACTTCTTCATCTTTCAAGATCGAGATCAGATCAGGCCGCAAACCGACTAACAGCCTTGCGAACTCTAATCCCACCGTTTCGTACCCATACAGATGTACCGCAAGAACCCTCCATTGACTTGGCATACGAGGGAGAGCCGTCTTACCGTGTGAATTTATACCCAGTAGTAGCTCAAACTGTTTGAGATGCTGCGCTTCTTCTTCCTCATGGCGCCGCAAGAACTTCAGCACCCCAGGCGGAACGTCCTGCGCCTGCGCAGCTCGTACCGCCCACAAGGCCATGGCCTCCGCCTTGAGGAATTGTTCCAGGATTGCCCGTTCACAGGAAGAAGGAAGCGGATGAATCATACGCCGAGTCTACCGGAACGATGAGGCAGAACCAACCAGCCTGGAACAGGCTCGGTTTATCTGGTTTGTTTCGTTCAACCAAATAAACAAGACACACGAGATAGACCAGATCAAGCAGCCCGTTCTCACGGGCTATTGCGGGCTAGACACTCTCCAAACCATTCCTGTATTCTATCGGGATTGCGTACCATCTCTTCTGGCGGTGTAGCTCAGTTGGTAGAGCAGCGGACTCATAAGCCGCGGGTCTCCCGTTCAATCCGGGACACCGCCACCAAACCACGCTTGCTCGTGCCGACATTCATTATCGGCTTTTGGCAATTGAAGCCGTCGGATAGGCACCTCCAGTGGTTCCTTTTCCCCATCTAGCATCGCCATCGAACAGACAATGGACTCTTCCTGCATTCACTGTCCGCAACACCCGCTTGCGAATATCTGCCGCTGCTGAGAGACATTCCAGCAGCGTTCGCAGAGTTCAACGGTTGAATGGGTCATCCTATCGATAGATGCGACTCGATGCTGGACCATCGTTCCACAGTCAGAACAGACACCTGCGAGTCGAATATCTGCCCTACGTTCTTGGATCAGCATAGGACACGACCTTTGTGTTCGGACGAACGTATCGATTGCAGACGGCTGACATGAACTCCTGTCCGCCTTTGAGACTCACCAGATTTCGCCACAACCGAATCGGAAGCGTTTCCACCTTGGCTCGGTATAAGTCCCATTGTATTTTACGTAACTGTCCATTCAATGAATCCACCGTTCGCTCCAAGTCGACAAGCCGCTCTACCCCTACGAATCTTCCTGCCATAAGCATCATGCCCTCCCTTCTTTCATTTATAGAATGCTGCGTTTTGAGCGAACCCCGTAACTCAGAACCCTGAACTTCGAACTCAGAACTTCTTCAGTAGACCGTGCAATGACGAATCACACCGATGAGAATGCCTTCGATATGGAACGTGTCTGACGGTTTCACGATGATCGGCTGCATTGCCGCGTTCGCAGGATGCAGCTCAATGTGCGAGCCCTTCTTGACGTAGGTCTTGATTGTCGCATCATGATTGACCAGCGCCACGATGGTCTGCCCGTTCCTGGCCGTTTCCTGTTTTCGCACTACCACCAGATCGCCGGGAAGAATGCCGTCATCTTTCATAGATTCCCCTTTGACGCGGAGTGCAAACGTATGTCCACCGCGTAACATGCTGGGCGGCACATCGATCAACTCGTTCTGCTGCACCGGTTCGATCGGTGCGCCGGCTGCCACCATCCCCGCCATGAGAATTTCAGATGATCGCCCCAACTGGTCCAACATGACCTGAACCATTCCGGGAATGCGCCGCATCCCCGCTTCGTAACGCGCAACCGACACGCGTGTGGTCCGCAACGCATCAGCCAATTGCTGTTGCGTCAGTCCTAATTGTTCTCGCACACGTTTGAGATCCGCTGGCTTCATGATGTAACCAATGGTTACATACCCGTGACGTCCCTGTCAAGCCCCCGTTCTGGACTCCTAATAATGAAGCTGAAACCCCAATCTAGGAGCGGGGTCTGTGTATAACTTGAGTACGATCCCAGCCCCCAGTAACGAGATTCATAATTACGATGCAGGAAACACCTGTCATTAACTAGGTTTTGTTGTTTCCGACTTATTTTCTTGGAAGCACCACCATATCTTGTGGTGTACAGGCTGACGGGGCCAATGCTTACTTTTTAGGCAAAGACGTGTTTAAGGCGGGATAATACCCGGCATTTCGATGGCCGGATGATCTTATGAACAGACTTATCCACAGAAGCTGGGGAGAGGGTTTCGTGAATA
>JANOJM010000295.1:0-5870 GCA_031418735.1 Nitrospiraceae bacterium
GTGTGATTATCTAAAGACGTCGAATAACATTCGTAGGCCTACCTGAATCGTATAGTTCCAGCCAGGAGCGAACTCGGCACCTGTCGGGGCTTGCGTCTCCAGTGAGCCGTGCCGTATGCCCCGAAAGACCAAGTCAATCTGGACCATGGGATTCTTGTACCAGCGAAAGCCGGATTGAAAAGCGGGAAACTTTTCTTCAAAAGAAAACGGATCGCCGTTGAAAACTTCCCCCAAGAACCGTACCTCGCGTGTCACCGGCGTGATCACCTCGAAACCCGCAGCCCAATATAGTTTACTCTGGTAGGTCGCCGGGCCTGCGTCATACCGTGATTTCGTTCCGAGATTGAGATGAATGGCCAAGTCATTGTCATATGGATCAGTGTCGGCATCCGGTGTAAACAGAAACCAGCTGACATGAGCCATAGCGTAGCCATCCCAATGCTGGCGATTGCCGCTGAGGGGAAACAAGGAGGCGGCCGCAACGGAGACGGAAGGAATCGCGCCGAGGGAGCGATGCAAGACATACTTTGGCTGAATCAGCATATCAAGCGGACGGGCTTGATTGTCCTGATAGGTGAAACCAAATCCTCCCGCAGTCATTTCGAAGCGGTCGGTGATGGAAATGCCTTGCAATGAACGCGCCTCAATAGCCGGCTTGTCTCCCTTCACTATCGTCGTGCCGGTGTACGTTTCAGTCACAACCTGTCCCTTATAGGCAATCCTGGCATCATCCGTCACGAATGGGCGAACGGCGAGTGCGTCTTCAGGACAGAGGTTAACAGCAAAGGAGGAGAGAACGGTCAGCGCACAGTATACGTGGATAGTCCAATTTGGACGGGTCTTCATCACGGATTTCCCGAGCCTTTTCACTCTGCGGGAGGCCGCTATGACGCTTCTTTCGTGCAACGAAGAACCTTCACTGCTTTTTGGTTTGTTTTGTTTATTTGGTTTATCTGGTTAGTTTCGTTCAACCAAACGAACCAAATAGACTAGGTTAGGATCGGCTCAAGAGGTACATTGGTTCCGTTGGTTGTGAGCGGCCTCCTGATGGCTCGAGGCTGACGCCGAACGTTTTTGCAAGCGTGAAGTTCAACACCTTCTTGGCCAGGAGGTGAGAGGTTTGTCCCGTATCTACGCGGAAGGTTCCGATACTGACGGGTTTGTCCTGAATGGCCCAGAGCTGATAGGTCGTGCCGGTGGGGCATTCCGGCAGATTCACGGAGTAGAACCAGACTTTTTGGGTTCGAGAATCATAGAGCAGGAATCCCACGGCTTGTTTCGCCAGGTCCGATCCGATAAGAGAGACAGCCTTGACGTTGGGAATTCGAAGGAGTGTCGCGAATTCGTCTTGCGGAGTCTCGACGGTGCGGCCGCCGCTTCGCTGGCTTAACTGAACACGAGTCTCTTCCAGCTCGGTCTCGCGCTGGGCCAGCTGCTCCTTGGTTTCAGCAGCTTCGTGCGCTCGTTGCTGCAGTTCGTTACGTAATTCGGCAAGGGCTTTGGTCTGGTCGCTGATCTCACGATCCACACCGGCAAGCTTCGTCGTTTTTTCCTGGACTGCTGCTTCGAGCCGCTGAATATTTTCTGTGTCGCTGGAACGTTGTGTCCAGACGTCCCACACGAAATATCCACCAACCGCCACGATTGCGAGCAGCCCTAAGCCAAGGGCCCAGGGTAGTACCGGCGATTGGACAGGGGCTTCAGGCGGAAAGAGGTGGTCCATCCAATCACCCGGATCCAGACTTGACCTGGTCGGATCGCTCGCTATCAACTGAGCTGGAACCGTTTCAGGGCTTCGTTCGGCCATGATCTTGGCTTTGAGGGAGCGTGGAGGATTGCTCGGACTCAGAGCGAGCGGAAGGAGCGCGGCGATCGACTGATAGTCTTTCAACGAGCTGTGACAGGAAGCGCAGCCGGAGAGTAAGTGGGCTTCCAGCGCCTGTCGCTCGACACGGTCCAGCGCACCGGCAGCATACAAGGGAACCGACTCTTCAAGTTCTTCATGCTTCATTGAGGCGAACCCTCGTTTTGCCACTGATGGAGCGCAGTGTGGAGTTTTGACATTCCAAGTTTGATCCGTGTCTTGACGGTCCAGAGCGGCTGGTTCAGTCGCGCGGCGATCTCGCCATACGAGAGGCCTCCGTAATAGGCGAGTTCAATCGCTTGCTGCTGGGCCTGGGGTAGACCAGCCAGAGCTGCTCCGACCGCACTACGAAGATCTTGATCGGCCTGCGTTCCAAGTGGGATCGGATCCGGGTCTGTTACCTGCACAGCAGTTGTAGTTTCCGGCGGGGCTATGGCGCGAGAGCCTTGCGTAGCTTTGGCTCGTAGCCGGTCGATGGCTCGACTCTTCGTGAGGGTGACCAACCATGCGTCCGGGGTTCCACGTCCGATGTCATAGCGGGAGACCTTCCGCCAGATTTCCAAATAGACATCCTGCAAGAGATCCGCCGCTTCCTCATGGTTCCCCAAGATCCTGACCGCCAAGGAAAACAAAAGTACACTTGAATGGTCATAGAGCTGGCTGAAGGCCTGCTGATCACCTTTGGCCACACGTGCCAGCAAGGATGCATCGATTGTCGAGGCGGCGTGTTGTAAAGCTTTGTCCATAACGCGAGCGAGTTGTGGCGAAAAACTGGAATTACCTCATGTCCGCCACGACTATAGCATCCTACGCATAGAACGGGCAAAAGGATGCGTATTTCAGGTTTCGAGTTTCTAGAAACTCCACTCTCGAACGATCGCTTTGGCAGCCTCCGCTGCTCCGGTTGAAGGCGGCGGCGACAAAGGTGCCGATGCGGTTAAGGCTTGCCGTAAGGCCGGTTCCCAGCATCCTTGGGTGAAGTCGTCGATCGACAATTCGACGCTGCGTCCGTAGCGATGCAGATAGTCGACCAGCGGCGGTTCATCGGCAAAATTAAATCGTCGGACGTACACAATTGGCTGTTGAAGCGCAACTGCCTCAACGACGGTGCCATATCCAGGTTTGGTCATGATGACATCGACAGAGGCAAGCAGGGTTTTAAAGGCGAATGGGAGTGCCTTTGTGGAATGAATCCGGGAATACCCCGATGGGGCTGGGCCATCGATGATGAAGCGATAAGGGCGCAACTGTTCCATTTGCTTCAGGGGGAGGGAGGTGAGGGGAATACCGCCGAATCCCACCAAGACGAGCCGTTCACCGGATGTCAGGTCGAGGGCTGAGGCAAGCCGGTTTCGTTCAGGAGGGGCGGGATCGGCTATCGGGCCAATATCGATCATGCTTGAGAACGCATCGATGTTGGGCGCAGGGGTGATGCGAAGGGCCATGTCTACTTTGGCATAGCAGCCGCGGATGCACTCAATCAACTGCTGGTGCGAATAGCTTGACGCGTGACAGTACTCCTTGAGTACGAGATCCCAGGTAAAGTTTGCCAAGGCAACGGTCGGTATCTGTGCACGAGAACCGGCCTCAATGGCGAGGTAGGGGGTGTCAGCGATGACCAACGAGGGCGCTGTTGCCTGCATGGCGGCGATTTCGTTGGACAGGCGTGTCTCCCAGGTTTCGTGGAAATGCTGGTGCGCCGCCCAGGTTGCATCGATATCGATCTTGAGGGGCCCGTCTTGGATGCAGCCAACGTCTTGTTGTTCGGGACTATGCGTCCATTGGATCGTCAGACGGTCGTGAAAAAATGAGGCTGGGACCGTCGTGCGGAGGATGGCCGTCAAACCAGGCACGAGGCTACCCAGTGCATTGAGCACCGGTACTACTTGGGCTGCGTGACCATATCCGTGTCCGGAGATGGCGCACCAAATTAGCGGCATAGTTGGGTGCTGAAAAGGGAGGCGGAGTAGCTGGGATGATCCCCGTGCTCGCGCAACGCGCGGCTTGAGAAAGCCCTCGTTGGACGCGCGCAGCTGGGATCATCCCAGCCACCCCGTAGTAAGGCAGTGAGTGATTGTTCGCCTGCTGCCTTGTTAAGGAAGGTGTTTGAGAAGCCTGAACACGATGCGTGAGGCTGGATGTTCATGACTTAGCTGCTGGAGAATCCCGGTTCTATCGGAGCGATGTTATATTGAAGTTCGAGATCGAACTCATCGATTAACTCATTGGCCGTGGCAAGGCCGAGATCGGACTTCACCTCGCTGATCACAAGATCGATCGCTGCCCCGGCATGAGCTCCGTACTGCGTCATTGCCGACTCGATTCTCTGCCTCGCCTCTTCAATTCTCATGGGGTATCCCTCGCTCCATTACGGTCTGATTTATCATGCAATGGTTCTGAGTAACGTTTCCATTTCAGGAACTAAGTCTCCCCCTCCATTGGATCGACCGGAACGTGAGGCGTCGATGCCGGCTTGCAAGATGGGCTTCGCCTCGTCGTTCCGCCCCAAGGAAACTAAGGCGCGTCCGAGGTGGAGATGCGACGCCACGTGGGTTGGGTCCAGCTGCGTGGCGACGGTCAGGTGCTCGACCGCTTCTTCGAGACTGCCGCCTTCCTGGATGAGTTTATTCCCAAGCCCATAGCGGCCGAGAAAGCCCTTTGGGTTTTTGGCGACCATTTGCCGAAATGCGTCAATGTCCATTATGCAGTGCTCCCTCGTGGTGGCGCCACTATAGCATTGAGTGGGCTTGGTCGGCCAGAGTGGAGTTGAGGCAGGGGAAGATCTTATTTACGGTGCCGGCGCGGCTGAGACGGGAACAACGGAAAGAGTAGCAGGGGAACGCAGGGGTGTTCGTGTCTTCACGGTCACCGTGAGAATGGGCGAGTTGGGCAGGGGGGTGTTACTTGCCATATAGAAATTGGTGTCTCGAACGAGCTGATCCATGAGGTCGGTCAGACAGGCTTTCGTGACCTGTCCCTTCAGCTCGCCGATCATAATCGGCGTGGCGCCGAATAGATACAATATCCATACCTCTTAAGAGGGGATTGTTAATTTATATATTTTAGTCCACGGTCTCGCTCATCAGCTAGAAAGGCAACGCATAGATGGAAGTAAGAATTCTTCGTACTGCGAGCCAATCTTCCTTCGTTACGCACTGCTCGAACGACCATTCCATCAGCTCTTCACATTCCCATCCGAAATCACTCGCGCCGTGTAGGTATCGACATGCTTCCCCTACATCCCCACATCCGAACTGAAGGAGATTGGACCATGCAAGGCTTCTTTTCTACTCTTCCGTGTTCAAGAACACTCCGACAACTCGGCAGTATTGCCTGCGCGGCGTTGCTCTTGGCTGCCTGTTCCTCAGGTGGAGGGGATGGTGGGGGAGGCACTCCTCCTGTTGCGGCGCCGCTGGCGGGTGTAGTCATCGATAGTCCGATTGCAGGCCTTGGGTACAATGCGGCTCCCTCTGGGCTCTCCGGTCTCACGAATGCAGCCGGACAGTTCAACTACAATCCCGGCGACAACATCACCTTCAATATTGGAGGGCGGTCTGTCGGAAACCCCGTGCCGGGTGCGCCAGTGATCACGGCACTGATGATCTTTGGAGCGACCAGCCCATCCGATGTTCGTGTTGTGAACTTGGCGCAATTGCTGTTGACTCTCGGAGGTATCCCCGCGGGTCAGAATCCAATTCCGCTTCCTGCGACGCTTCCCGCAAATTTCCCTCTTACACTGAATTTCTCGGATGTGAACTTCGACACCTCTTTTTTGCCTGGACTGACACTAGTTTCTGAAGCAGCAGCGACTACACACTTACAGGCGCAATTTTCGACGGTATCGGTGACGTTGGCCGGCGCCGGCAGCGGAACCGTGGCGTCCAACCCTACCGGCATCAGCTGCGGCCTCACCGGCCCCACTTGCTCGAATGGTTTTATCAACGGTAACTCGGTGACACTGACGGCGACCGGCTCAGGATTTGCCGGGTGGAGCGCCGGAACGGGC
>JANOJM010000296.1:0-3361 GCA_031418735.1 Nitrospiraceae bacterium
GGCCCTGATCGGTGAGGATGTCGACTTTACGCTGGAGCAGTGTTTCGAGGTCTTGGCTGAGTTCGATGAGGTCGAGCAAGCTGCGCCCATTATCCATTTCAACAAGGAAGTCGACATCGCTTTCCGGACGCGCCTCCCCCCTTGCCACAGACCCAAAGATCCGCACATTGTAAGCTCCGTGTGCCTGCGCGAGGCGCAGTATTTCAGGCCGTTTGAATTTGAGTAGGTCCGCGATACCCATTCTTCGCTCCCTGAGAAGTCTCTCGTCCTTGGAGGATACCGATTTACTCACGGCCTGACAAGCAGTACTCGCTAAGTGTTGGGGTTCTAGAGTGCGCGTGTTCCATCGGAAGGTCTTGGAACGACGCTTTTCCAAGTCGCTATGCCTCACTCTAGGGGAGTGGCCAAGGCTGCCCTTCACTGCGCGCATCGAACGAGCACATTCCTATCGTGCGCGTTCTGCGAGCAAGAAGGGCACCTGGCCGCTCCCCTTCCCTCTTCCAAGCTTGCTCGTTCTCTCTTCAGGGATGGGGGCTGATTGATCTTCTACTGCGCGCGTCCAACGAGGGCCTTCTGAGGCCGCGCGTTGCGCGAGCACAGAAGATTATCAGCCTCCATCCCCTTCTCTGTTCAAACCATCTACTAAGGGGAGTGGCCGAGGTTGCCCTTTACTGCGCGCATCGAACGAGCACAGTTTCATCGTGCGCGTTCTGCGAGCAAGAAGGGCACCTGGTCACTCCCCTTCCCTCTTCCAAGCTTGTCGTGATCTCTCACAGGGATAGGGGCTGATTGATCTCCCACTGCGCGCGTCCAACGAGGGGAGTCCGCGACCGCGCGTTGCGCGAGCACAGGAGATCAACAGCCTCCATTCCCTTCCCTCTCTTGACCATTGTTCTAATGCGGACTATTCTGTGGGTATGGAGTTGCCGGATCTCAAGGACGATCCCTATCTGAAAGTGTTGAGACCACTCGTCGAGGCCTATCTCGCCTTTTGGCGTATCGACACCCGTCATATCAAATCCCTGCGACTGACACCCTCACAGTTCGACGTCATTGCCACGCTGGGAGATACGGAGGGCATGACATGCTCAGAGCTCTCTGCCCATACACTCGTCACAAAAGGCACGCTCACCGGCGTCCTCGATCGCCTCGTCTCCAAAGGCCTGATCCGGCGGGATGCGATGAAGGGAGATCGCCGTTGCACCAAGATCTCGTTAACGACGAAAGGCGATGCGCTCTTTCGCAAGACCTTTGCGGCCCACTTGGCCTTTCTTCGCCCATTCTTTGAACGGGCCTTGAGTCCTAAAGAAATAGACCAAACTCGCGCGCTGCTCCTGCGCCTGCGGGATAGCTTCCAACAGTAGGTTGGGGCTCAGGCTGAAGGGGTTCTGGCTGAAGGTTCAACGTGGCAAGAGATACTCTACTCGGATTAACCGTACAACCAACCTCAAGCTCTGTGAACCTATGCGTTTAACGATTCTCGGCTCCGGCACAAACATACACCCCACGCGAGCAGCATCGGGCTATCTCGTCCGTACCGACCATACGATCCTGCTGGACTTTGGCCCTCGCACGCTGGCGAATCTCCTCAAGACCGGCGTGAACCGGCATCGGATCACCCACATTCTTTTCTCCCATTACCATGCCGATCACTTTTCAGACTTCATCACCTATTTCTTCGATGCAATGATCTTTACGAAATACCAAGGAGGAACAAGGCCACCGCTGACCGTGATCGGCCCTCGCGGGACCAAGAAATTCTTCCGAACCCTCTTTGCCACCCTGCCAGGGTTCACACAAGCGCCGTTTCCAGTTCATTTCAAAGAAGTCGCCGATCGGGCGTTTATGATTGGGAACACGAGGGTGATTCCTCGAACGGTGACCCACACACAGAACCTACATTGCCTGGGATATCGAATTGAGTATGGAGGGAAAGCTCTGGCCTATTCCGGCGACTCGCAATACTGCGACAGCCTCGTGCGCCTCTGTGGAGACGCCGACCTCGCGGTGCTGGACTGCTCCTTCCCGGCGAGTCGACCGAACCCGGTTCATCTGCACGCCGGTCAATGTGGACAGGTGGCTAAAGAGGCTGGAATCGGCCAACTCGTCTTATCGCACTTCTATCCAGTCACCGACCGATACAATGTGCGGGAACAGGCAGGGGAAGCGTTCGGGGGAAAGATCCTAGTTGGGAAAGATTTGATGACGATCAAACTCTAGATAGCCCGTTTGTTTTGTTCATTTGGTTTTTTTGGTTTGTTCGGTCTGACCAACCAAATAGACCAAACAAACCAGACAACCTCTACACCAGTTACAGCCCGCCTTCTTTGTTGTCACAGCCCAGGATCTCGATGAATTTCGTCAGGCGGGCCTTCCTGAGGGGGTCGTCGAGTTTGGCATAGATGGCCAAGAGGTTCTTGATCATACGGGAGAGAATGGCGCACACCGGACTTTCTTGCAGATATTTCTCGTCGAACCCATAGCCGGCTTCGGTGAGAAACCGCTGGCAGTTTTTCTCGGTCAGCAATGCCCCCCCGTTAAAGCAATCGACGAACACCTTGTAACGATCCGATTCGTACTTCACTAAGAAGTGCCCCGGCATTCCGATCCCACGAACCGGAAGGCCCAGCCGCTTCCCAACCAGGAGATACACCGTCGAAAGGCTGATCGGAATACCCGTTCGCCGATCGATCACACAGTTGAGATAACTATTCTCCAACTCATAATAGTTCTTCGTGTTGCCCTTAAAGCCCTGCTCCGTGAAGAGGTAGCGGTTCAATGTCTTGATCGTTTCCTCCCCTGACGCCCGCGGGCCGATCCGATCTTGTACTTCCTGCGCCATCTCATCAAGCTGTCGCCGATACGAGTCGACCGTCAGGGAGGGGTAGGCATAGCGGGCGATCAAAAAAGCGCCGCGTTCAAGATCCATCGAGCCGTCCGGCACCGCCACCAGCTGCGTGAGTTCATCCTCGAGATTCCCACCGCGGATTTCCTCGAGTATCGAAACAAGGCGGTCGGCCATTTCCGGCTGTTCGATTTCCGCTTCCTGAAGCAGGGGAACCGCCGTGGGGCCAATGTCGATGAGTTTTCCGCTGATGGTCTGAACGATCTTCTCGTCCTCATCGGCCAGCAGCCGGATCAACGCTCGGATTTGGCTTTCGTTTATCAGCATGGTGGGATTCCCGAACAGCCCGCTCATCAGCCCATCGCCCGACGGAACACTTTGACGCTCCCGTACAGACAAAGGGCGTCAAAAATCACCATGACGACCACCACCATCCCGACATGGGGGAGGGCCTCGGTCCAGCCTGTCAGGATCAACGGCCGCACCGCGTCGATCGCCCAGGTCATGGGATTGAAC
>JANOJM010000297.1:0-2114 GCA_031418735.1 Nitrospiraceae bacterium
GTTCATGCAAAGTATGAAACATCTACTTGAGTCATTCGGCGCTTCTTTTGGCTATCAGCGGGTAAACCCGACGGGGCCATTCCGCAACTTAAAGATAGGGCTGATTGCCGATGAGCTGACCAGCTCCTGTCTTGCCTTTGAATGCCAGGTGCGTGATCTGACCCCACTCAATGCTCACTGGGTGCTGAAGTATTGGAAGCCGGATCTGTTGCTGGTGGAGTCCGCTTGGGAAGGACGAGGCAATGCCTGGAAGTACAAGATTGCTGCGTATCCGGACAGGCCTGAGCGGAACAATCATACTCTTCGGAAGGTGGTAGCCTCTGCGCGAGAGCGCGGTATTCCCTGTGTGTTTTGGAACAGAGAGGATGGGGTTCATTTTGATCGCTTCATCTCCAGCGCCGCTCTCTTTGACCACATTTTCACGGTAGACGAGAACTGCATTCCTCGGTATCGAGAAGTGGTCGGTCCCGCTGTGGCGGTTGCCCCATTGATGTTCGCCGTGCAGCCGGCTATTCATTCTCCATCCCCTCAAGGATATATTCACCATCAGGCCTGTTTCGTGGGCAGCTATAGCTCGCACGTTCACGATGGACGACGGAACTGGCAGGAGATGCTGTTTGCCGGCTGTTCCGATATAGGGGTGACCGTATACGACCGCAACTCGGGGCGGAGTTCCTCCAAATATCGCTATCCTGATTTGCCGTGGCTTCAGGTTCGTCCGAGTGTGCCCCATACGCAAACTGCCCAGCTCTACCGTGATTATATGGTGTCATTGAATGTGAACACGGTGGAGGACTCAGGTACGATGTTTTCCCGGCGCTTGGTCGAGATTTTGGCATGCGGAGGATTAGCGGTGACCACGCCGGCCCTATCAGTCGATCGTTACTTTAAAGACTATTCCTATGTCGTTGGGTGCGAGGATGAGGCACGGGACCTGTTCGGGCGTCTTAAGCACGGCCTGACTTCTCGTGACCGTGAGATGGCTGCTGCCGGAGCCGAATATGTGCGTAAAGAATTCACATGGACGCATCGCCTCGAAGAAGTGATGCGGGCCATTTCTAGCACCACACAGTCATCGGCAGAAGGCCAGCACCTACAGACCGGAACTTAACGGCCTTGGTCGGTGCGCAGGAGGGCGTTGATTGACTCGCTATGGCGCGTTTAATCAGGGGTTGCGCCGACTCACCGCGCTGGGTGAATTTCTGGACGGCACGATCGAACATGCCTATTTCGGTACGCCATCGGAACTCACTGCGACAGTGGGGTGGGGTCGTCGGAAATATGCTCGTCGTGCCAGGCGTGTGGCACAGGTTCAAGCCATCCCATTTTTGTGCCTCGAAGACGGCTTTCTCCGTTCCGTTGGCTTGGGCAGCGCCGAGCCGCCGCTTTCCATTGTCGTCGATGATCTCGGGATCTATTACGACACCACCCAACCTTCCCGCCTTGAATCGTTCATAACCAGGCCACGGACTCCTGAGGAATTTGTTCGTGCTCAGGCGCTTGCCACCGCTTGGCGGCACGCGCGTGTATCCAAGTATAACTATGCCCGCGACCATGTCGATTCCTTGCCCGATAGGTACGTGCTTGTTATCGACCAGACGTGGGGCGATGCCTCAATCCGCTATGGCATGGCGGATGAAAGCTCCTTCCATCGCATGCTTGAGGCCGCGTTGGCCGAGAACCAGGATTGCACGATTCTGTTGAAGGTGCACCCCGAAGCGATGGCAGGGCACAAGCGCGGCCATTTCGATTTGGGGAAGGTAGCTCGTATACCGCGGGTGCAGGTGATAGGAGAAGATGTTCATCCCGTGAGCCTGATCGAGCAGGCAGAGGCCTTGTACGTGGTGACGTCGCAGATGGGTTTTGAAGGGCTCTTATGGGGAAAGCGAGTGCGGACATTCGGTATGCCGTTTTATGCGGGATGGGGGCTGACGCAGGATGAGCTGCCTTGTCCTGAGCGACGCAGGCCGATTCAGCTAGAGAACCTGGTTCATGCGGCACTGGTAGACTACCCGCGCTATATCGATCCGGAAACCGGCCAGAGATGCGAGCCGGAGCGGGTGATTGAGTGGATAGGGTTACAGCGGAAGATGCGCGAACGTTTCCCAAAGACC
>JANOJM010000298.1:0-1510 GCA_031418735.1 Nitrospiraceae bacterium
TAAGGGGTAAGAAGATGCGAGAGATCATCGATTTGGCATGCACGATCTGCAAGCAGCGGAACTATTCCACCATGAAGAATAAGAAGAACGACCCGGATCGGCTGGAGCGGAATAAGTTCTGCAAGTTCTGCCGGAAACACATACCGCACAAGGAAGTGAAATAGCGTGAGGGGTGAGGAGTAAGGGGTGAGGGAACTCACCGATAGGCTGACGTTTTACGCCTCACGCCTCACGTCTGGATAGGGGCATGGTGTCAATGGCTAGCACATCGGTCTCCAAAACCGAGAGTCTAGGTTCAAATCCTAGTGCCCCTGCCAAGCGCTGTATAGCGGAAGGGTCAGGCTCGATGTTGGTGGCCGGATCCGGGAGTAGACAGGTAGCAGAGCGGGGAAATTTGGCGAGCTGAGGGGGTGGGCATGTTCACGAGATTTATCAATTCCATTCGAGAGTTCTTCGGCGATGTAAACGGGGAGTTGAAGAAAGTCTCGTTTCCGACCAGGGCCGAAACGATCGGGTCCACGACGGTGGTCATTGTCTTTTGTATCATCATGTCCCTGTATCTGTCGGCCGTCGATTCGGTTCTCGTATGGGTAGTGGGCAAGATTCTGTGAGTCAGATATCCGGAAGTGAGAGCCGCTGCACGGCGCATATCAACCGTTGATCTGAGGGTAGGACATGGCAAAGAATTGGTACGTCATTCATACCTACGCAGGCTTTGAGGGTCGAGTGAAGACCAGCTTGCTTGAACGGGCCAATCAAATGGGATTGGTCGAGAAGTTGGGACAGGTACTTGTGCCGACTGAGGATGTGATTGAGATCAAGGACGGCAAGCGCCGAACGTCTCGACGGAAGTTTTTCCCCGGCTATGTGATCGTGGAGTTGGAGTCCCCGCTTATCGATGAGACCTTGCAGATGATCAAGGAGACGCCGAAGGTCACGGGATTTGTCGGTGGTGGCGCGCAGCCCACTCCCCTATCGATAGAGGAAGTCGAGTCGCTGCTGAAGCAAGTCGATGCAGGAGCATCCGGGCCGCGCGAACAGGTCAAGTTCATCAAGACGGATAATGTGCGGATTATCGATGGTCCGTTTCTCGGATTTAACGGTGTGGTGGACGAGGTGGCTCAGGACCACAGCCGGCTTAAAGTGCTGGTCAGTATTTTTGGGCGCTCCACTCCGGTGGAGCTTGGGTTCTTGCAAGTGGAACGCATTTAACTTCCGAAATGATCGAACGCGCGTAGGAGTGTAGGACATGGCGAAGGAAGTATCGGCACAGATCAAGTTGCAAATTCCAGCTGGGAAAGCCAACCCTGCGCCCCCGGTCGGGCCGTCGCTGGGTCAGCACGGCGTCAACATCATGGAGTTTTGCAAACAGTTCAACGCAAAAACACAGAAAGAGGGCGATAGCATCATCCCGGTGGTCATTACGGTCTATAAGGACCGGTCGTTTACCTTCGTGATGAAGACTCCTCCGGCGTCCGACCTCTTAAAGAAGGCGGCGGGGATCATTAAG
>JANOJM010000299.1:0-5930 GCA_031418735.1 Nitrospiraceae bacterium
CCTCCAACGCTTCATAGCCTTAAGCCGCCGGGCGGAATTTGTCAGCACCCAGCTGGAAGGAGTCATTATGGAAATCGGTTTCATCGGTCTCGGAAAAATGGGAATGAATATGGTCACCCGCTTGCAACGTGACCGGCACCGTGTGGTGGTCTATGATCGATCACCCGAACTGATCAAGCAGGCCGAAGGCGTTGGGTGCATCGCGGCCTCCTCGCTCGCTGACCTTGTCGGCCAGCTGAAAGCCCCGCGCGCGGTCTGGGTCATGGTCCCATCCGGGGCGCCGACTGAGGAGACCGTTCAAACCGTCGCATCATTGCTCCAACCAGGCGACACGGTCATCGACGGCGGTAATACCAGATTTCATGATGACGTCCGACGAGCTGGGGATCTCAAGAAGAAACAGATTCACTATGTCGATGCCGGCACCAGCGGCGGCATCTGGGGATTGAAGATCGGTTACTGCCTGATGGTCGGCGGCGACGAGGCTCCGGTGAACCACCTTGCACCGATCTTCACCACGCTGGCGCCCGAACAGGGCTGGTCTCACGTCGGTGGAGTCGGCGCCGGACATTACGTGAAAATGGTGCACAATGGGATCGAGTACAGCATGATGCAGGGATATGCGGAAGGTTTCGAGCTGATGGCGAAGAGCGACTACAAACTCGACCTTGCAAAAATCGCAGACCTCTGGATGCACGGCAGCGTTGTCCGGTCCTGGCTCTTAGAATTGGCGGCCGGCGCCTTGAAAGATGATCCACGACTGGAACAGTTGAAGGGTTACGTGCAGGATTCCGGCGAGGGTCGCTGGATGATCGCCGATGCCATTGAAAAGGATGTGCCGGTCCCGACGCTCACTACGGCATTGTTCACTCGATTCCGGTCGCGGCAAAGCGAGTCCTTTGCGGAAAAGATGCTGGCGGCGTTGAGAAATGCCTTCGGCGGCCACGCGGTCCGTAGGTAACACCGGAGTCTTATGCCACCCAATAGCCCACGTATCGATATCAGCCCGTCACAGGAAACGATTCCCCCGGTCGAGCCCTGTACCCTCGTCATCTTTGGAGGTTCAGGCGATCTGGCGCGTCGGCGCCTGATTCCTGCCCTCTACAATTTGCTCCTCGATGGACTCCTTCCCCCGAACTATGCCGTGGTGGGGTTGGGCCGCAAGTCGATGACGGACGAGGAATTTCGCGCCACGCTGCGTGACGGCGTCATGACACATTCCCGGCAAGCCTTGGCAGAAGATAAGTGGAAGGACTTCGCACAACGTCTTTTTTATGTATCGGGAGGAAACGACGATCCGAACACCTATGCCAGCCTGAAGTCTCGAGCTGAAGAAATTGAGCGGAATCTCCAATTGCCCGGCAACCGGATTTTCTATCTGAGTATCCCTCCCAGTTCATTTGCGTCTGTATGCGAGGGGCTTGAGCAAGCCGGATTGGCGACGAAGCCGAAGGCTCAGACGCCCTATGCCCGCATCATCGTCGAGAAGCCGGTCGGTCGCGATCTGGCCTCCGCCCAGGCAATCAACGAAGTCACAGGGCGTGTATTCGAGGAATCACAAATATTCCGTATCGATCACTATCTGGGGAAAGAAACGGTTCAAAATCTGATGGTCGTCCGATTCGCCAACAGTATCTTCGAGCCGCTTTGGAACCACAAGTACATCGATCATGTCCAGATCACGGTGAGCGAAGCGGAAGGTGTCGGGAGCAGAGCCAGCTACTACGAAGAAGCCGGCGCCTTGCGCGACATGGTACAGAACCACATGCTGCAACTGCTCTGCTTGGTGGCGATGGAGCCCCCCTACTCCCTCGATCCTGATGTGGTGCGTAACGCCAAGATGGAAGTCCTCCGCTGCCTGAGGCCCATTATCGACCAGGATATCGAGCACGTCACCGTCCGTGCCCAATACAGTGCTGGCACAGCCCATGGCAAGCCCATCCCTGGCTATCGTCGTGAAAACGGGATTCACCCAGACTCCAAGACGGAAACCTATGTCGCGCTCAAATGCTTCGTGGAAAACTGGCGCTGGGACGGCGTGCCCTTCTATCTGCGGACCGGAAAAGCGCTCCCCCATCGTGCCAGCGAGATCGCAGTACAGTTCAAAGACATCCCGCACATCCTGTTCAATGCCAATGCGCAGCAGCGACAACCGCCGAATGTATTGGCGTTACGCATCCAGCCTGAGGAAGGACTCTCTCTCCGTATCGTCTCCCGTGTGCCAGGAACCCGCGCGCAGACACACCCGGTGGAAATGGATTTTCAATACAGCGGCGTCTTCGGCCGTCCATCGCCGGAAGCCTATGAGCGGTTGCTCCTGGACGTGATGGCCGGCGATGCCTCCCGGTTCATGCGACGCGATGCCGTTGAGGCCTCCTGGGCCTGGGTCACTAAGATTCTGGAAGGATGGCAGCGGCAAGGGTTGCGGTGGTTGCCTGAATATCAGGCAGGATCCTGTGGGCCCGTCGAAGCAGATCGCCTTATTGAGAAGGATGGACGGACCTGGCGAACCTTGTAGCCGACTCTTACTTTAGCGGGAGCTGCTTGAGAATCTCCTCTCTGGTTCCCAGCCCGCCGATAAACCGTTCGAACTCTCCCTCACAATAGAGAGCCAACACCGGCAATGAACGAACGTCCAGCTCTGCTGGAATCTGGAAATTCTCCTCAACGTTCATTTTCAAGATCAACACCCTGCCCGATACATCAGACTCCAGTTTCTCGAGTTCACGCATCAGCGCTTGACAACTTCCGCATCCTGGTTTCCAGAACTCCACTAACACCGGCATCCTTGCCTGTGCCACAACGTCGTCAAAGTCCCGATCGGTCACGTCACGCATCATGACTTTCGCTTGTCATAACCCACCCGCCGGCGCCGCAGCAAACACCTCCTGGTACAACCGCTCGGCAAATAGCCGATACCCGGCTGTGGTCAAATGCAGCCCGTCGTTAGAGTATCGGGCCGCAAGTTGTTGCGTCTCTGGCTCCGCCGTGGCGGCGAAGAGATCGAAGGCTGCCAGCCGCTTCGAGTCTGCATAGCGGAGAATCAACCCGTTAAGCTGCTGTCGCCGATCAAGATGTTCTGCAAACCATCGACGCCCCTCCTCACTGTAAAGATCCTCACCCGCTCTGATCGACGGAACGGTTACCGGCACCGGCTTAATCCCTGCCGCTGCGGCCAGTTCATACATCTTGAGGAGGTTGCGCATAATGTCTGCCGGCACGGCATTCCACCCCAGATCGTTCGTTCCGCCGAGAATCACCACATGCGTCGGTTGGTGGTTCAGCACCGCTGCCCGAAACCGCATTGCCATTTCACCGGTCAATTCACCGCAGATGCCGCTCACAGACACACGCACGGCAGGCCCGGTCAATTCTTGCAGGAACCGCCCGTACGGTGTCTCGGTGGCTTGAGGATTGTCGGCAGTGGGCGATTGAAACCCTGCTGTAAGGCTGTCTCCGAAACACACAATATGACTCGGGGAAATCGTCACGATGAGAGGGATTCTACCGGCCTCACCAGAGAGTTCTCAATGGCCTCTTGTCCATAGAGAAAGAAAGGAGGATTTTCCAAGTAATGCCCTGCAAGTATCGGTTAAGAGCGGTTATTTTCTTGACGAGTTTGCACCTCCAGGATACGACTAATCACTATGGACGAGCTGAAGACAGACGGCGGCGCACTGCCGATTGCGCCGGCAAAAGAGCCTGCCAATCCGGAGCTGGCCTCCGTCAAACGACTCCTCGCACTCTTGGACAAGACAGCAAAATCCAGCCGGACGTACGGGGCAACGAACCCCGTGGCGCAAAAGTTCTTCCAACAGTTGTTCGAGGGGCTCACGGCTCACCTCGCCACCTACTCCAAATTAGCCTTTCTCGTTCAACGCTCCGAACTGTACTTCAACGGGGAAGCCGTCTACCAATCCGATCAGGAGTCGAGCAATGAAAGCGTCGCGTTCAAGCTCTACTCGGACGGTATTCGTGAGCTCACATTCCTCGAAGGCCTTGCTGCTGAAGATCTTTCCTACTTGCTTGATTCGCTGTGGGGCGGCCTCGACCCCGAGGAAGATGACGACGACATTGTCACTCGTTTATGGTCCAAGAACCTTTCGACTATTACCATCGTCACTGCCGAAGAAATCGCCAAATCCTCGACCGGTGAGGATATCTTTGCGCTGCCCACAACAGGAGCGATGGAGACGCCAGAATCGAGCCTGCGAGACCTGCTTGATCGGGAACAGAGCAAAGCCAGGAAAGAGAAGGGTCTTGGAGCCGATGACAGCAATCCCTTAGGCGAGAAACCCACAGGAGGAGGGGCCGGCCGATTCAAATCCGGTCAAGTGGGCTACGAGATAACAGAGGAGGAACTCGCCTCACTGGTAAAGGAGATCAAGGCCGAGAGCAAAAGAGATAGCACAATCTATTTATTGGATATGCTCACGGCAATCCTGGCATCGGAGAAATCACCGGCCATCCTGACCAAGCTGCTCAGCCTATGGGAAACCGTCCTCGACTCATTGTCAGCCCAAGGTAAATGGACCGTCTTGGACAGCGTACTTGGACTGTTACATGTTACGGCTGAGGTCAGACCGGATCTCGGAGACGATCACAAGATACAACTGGCAGCCCTTCTCGGCAACCTTGCGCGACCGGAACGCATGAAAATGATCGAGACCTATTTGAACAGGACCCCCAACGCGCCTACGGAAGGATTGCCGACAGTTCTGCTATGGTTGACGCCGGCAGCTGTCCCTATCTTATGCACCCTCTTGGCAAATCTTGAAACGCCATCCCATCAAACAATTGTGGCTGAGGCGCTCGAGGCACTGGCGAAGGATCAGCCGGATCCGTTACTCCGTGGTTTATCCGACCGCCGCCCCCGCTATGTGACGAACCTACTGACCATCCTTCTCAAATGGAACAATCCTCAGTTTGTCGACGCCATTGAAAAGCTGGTGCGCTACCCGGACGTCCAAGTACGGAAAGAGGTTGTGCGGGCGATCGGGATATATCGCCCCAACGGGAACGGGATCAAACTGATTGCGTTCTTGAATGATACCGAGGAGTCGGTAAGGTCGGCGGCGCTCAAGCTGCTCGTGACCGGTCAATACAAGGCCCCATACGCAGCCTGGTCACCGCTTGTATCGGCTGACACATTCATCGCTCGACCCCACAGCGAAAAACGTGCGATGTTCCTCGCTATGCGCGCCACCAGTGTCGATGAGGTCATTCCCTTCTTTGAAGGTCTGTTCACCGAATGGTCCTGGACCAACCGGAAGAAAAAGGAAGAACTCGCCACCATCGCAGCCGAGACATTGGGGAAATTACCCAGCCCCGCCGCCCTTACCGCCCTTGAACTGGGCCGGAAAAAGGGTAGCGCCACCGTACGGCAAGCCTGCGCTTCGGCCATTGCTCTCACCCAACGACAGCAGCAACTCAAGCAGGCGGCATCATAGTAAGGAGCTTTTGTTGTGAGTGATTTCAAGAGTAAAGAGGCTCTGATCCAGGATAAACAGGCTCGGCCGATCCTGACCCATGAAAAGTCCTTGTCCCGGAAAATCGCCAGCGGGTCAGAGGCCGGAGACATCCTTGATCAGCAGATGGCCATGCTGGGCATCCAGCTGGTCACACAGTTAAACGTCTTGATTAAGACTTCCTTCATCTATGACCGCACCAACGCGGCGCTGGACAAGCCCGTCAACACCATGCTGACGTTGATTCAAACCATGGCCCATGACCAACCGGTCACGCTCCGACTGCAGAATGATTTCTTGTTTCTCGGGAATAATCACTTGAAAGTGACCGCGCAGCAAATGGCCGTGGCCACCAGCATCATCAATACCTTGAATGCCTGGAAGATCGGCGGAGTGACATTCTCGTTGGAGACCGGGTCAAAAGATCTGCGTGAATTCGCCGCGCTCTTTGTCAGCCTCGAT
>JANOJM010000300.1:0-7146 GCA_031418735.1 Nitrospiraceae bacterium
AGGAGCCCGATCGAGCAACGTATTCAGCATCGCTGCGGCAGTCTTGCGACGCTGGTCTAGGACGGGAAGCTGCTGTTGAAGCAGGGACAGCTCGACTTGAGCCTTGAGCACATCGGCCTGGCTTCCTTTGCCTGCGCGGAACTTCGCGTTCGCGATCTCAAAAAATTGTCTGAGCAGTTCTACCTGTTCATGATGAATCTGGGTCGTCTTCTGGGCGAGAAACAGATCGTAGTAGGCCTGCTTCAGGCGAGCGACCAGATCCCGTTCCTTTGCATGGACCGCTTGCTCGGTCATATCGGCAGAACGGCTGGCGACTTCGCCTTTGAGCCCGAGTTTGCCGGGGAAGGGGAGGTTCTGCGAGAGACCGAAGATATGGTTTTCCGTCCGCGCGACATTGAAGGGCTGGGGAACATTCCACAATTGAAGGGACAGGATTGGGTCATCCAACGACCGTACCTGCGCAATCCGACTCGTGGCGGCTTCCCATTGCTTGCGTGCCGCCACCAGCTCGGGATTTCGAGCCATGACTTCTTGGATCAATTCCGGCAGCACCAGCGTACTGCGTAGCACAGAGTCGGTGCCCTGTGCCTTCAGTTGCTCACTACTGAAGAATATGACAAACACGATCGCGACGGTCAGACCATAGAGTCGTCCATGCCATCTCATGCGAAGACCCTCCCAGTGTTCCCACATGTTCGACGCCCTGTCTGTGTTCAGGCCCTGCGAGCTAGAAACACGCAGGCCTTGAACTGGTCAATTGAGACCAGGCTTCGAACGACAAACGTTTTGAAAATGAAACGATGACGAAGCGCGGGAGAGGGAGATCAGATGCGAAGCACGGAAATTTTGAGCAGAAGATCCTGCGGAGGACCGATTGTCGGATGATCGGACAAACGGTTATTGGATGAGGTGAGGATGGCGAGAAGCGCGAGCGAGGCCGTGTCTTCCGGACAAAGAACCTGACAGTCACTGTTGAGCTGGAGCCTATCGGCAGACTGCACGCCAAGGGTCTTGAACGTATCGCAGAACTGAGAGACCGGTTGTTCATCCGGAGTCGAACAGCCACCTCCCATTGCGCTAGCCGTGACGCCATTCACCGGCAGTAGACAGGCGTAGGCGTTGAAACTCAATACGAAAAAAAGCACGACCAGTATGCCGGCTAGTACTGAAGGGGCGCGATGGGAATGTATTCGCATGGGGTCAGTCTATTCCTCGTCCATCCCAACCGTCAATGCTATCGCAAATACATACAGGCTGCGGAAGAAGACTGTTATTTGGTTGTTTGGTTTGTCTCATTTATTTGGTTCAACAAGACCAACTAAATCAACCAAACAAACCGGGCCTGTCGGAGACAGGCCCTTACAGCGCCCCCTCGGGGATTTGATCTAACTTGTAGAAATCGATCGGGTCCAGCCGGCGCTGAGTCGCTTGAGTCGGCTCGCTGCCCTTGGTAAAGAGTTCGACAATACTAGGCTGCCCCTCTTCGCCCTCCAGTAATCCTGTCGCCGGATCGACCTTGACGAACGTGACACCTTCAGGAATGGTAAAGGCCATGACCGGTAGCGGCTTGAGCGCAACCTGCATGAAATTGATCCAAATAGGCAGCGCGGCATGCGCCCCCGATTCCGTCTCGCCGAGTGACCGTCGATCGTCAAACCCGACGTAGATACCAGTGACTAAGTTCGGCGCGCCACCAATAAACCAGGCATTGATAAACTCGTCCGTCGTGCCAGTTTTCCCCGCAATCGGCCGCCCGAGCACTTTAGCCGCCTGACCGGTCCCCTTTTGGATCACATCTTCCATCATGTTCGTAATCAAGTACGCCGTTTCTTTAGAAATCACAGGAATGGCTTGTGGTACCGCCTCTTCAAGCAACTTGCCTGCGTTGTCCTTTACGAATAGGATCGCATAGGGTTCCGCGCGGCTCCCCTGGTTGAGCAACACCCCATAGGCGGAAGTCAGTTCCATCAGCCCGACAGAGGATGAGCCAAGCCCCAGCGACAGATCTGCCGCCAGCGGACTGGTCACCCCGACCGTTTTCGCAAACTCAATGACATCCTTCACGCCGACTTTATCCAGCAACCGAACGGTCGCCAAGTTATGCGAGTGGGCCAGGGCATCGCGCAAACTCACCATGCCGTGGACCTTTCTTCCATAGTTCTCCGGCTTCCAGGTTTTCTCATCCTGGTCCTGTTCATAGACCACCGGCGCATCGAGAATCACCGATGCGGGGCTCATCCCCTGACTCACAGCCGTCGCGTAGATGATCGGCTTGAAGGCGGACCCGGGCTGACGGTGTGCCTGCACGGCCCGATTGTACTCGCTGCGAGCGAAATCGTAGCCTCCGACCATGGCCCGAATAGCGCCTTTATCCGGCTCCAGCGTAATCAATCCTCCCTCGACCAGGGGAGTCTGCTCCAGTTGTACCTGGACGAAGTCACGATCCAGCTTCTTCACCATCACCTCGATGACATCGCCGGGTTTCAGCACTTGCTTCAGATTCTGATTGACGACGAAATCTTTCGCCGTATCGAACCCGGTCAAACGGCGCTTCGCCCATGCCATATCGTCGAAGGCAAGCTTGGCTACCGTCGTGCCGACCTGCACGAGATAATGGTCCTTCGCCACTTTGGTGATGACCCCCTCGCGATAGTCCCCTGCCTTCAAGGCCTGATCGGTCACCGCTGCAACAACGGGCGGGGTCGGCGCAGTCGCATCGACCGTTCGGAGCGGGCCACGCCACCCTTGGCGCTTATCCAATTCTCGCAGGCCTGCAGCAAATGCCGCTTCAGCAGCTTTCTGCATCTCCATATTCAATGTCGTGAATACTTTAAGCCCACCCTTGTACACCATCGCTTCGCCATACTTCGCAACCAGCAACTGCCGGATATATTCCACAAAGTAGGGCGCAGCCTGTTCAACACCAGGACGGCGGAAACTGAGTATCTCCGCCACAGCCTGTTCGCGTTCTGCCGGGGTGAGGAACTTCGCCTCTTCCATGCGGACCAGTACATGCTCCTGACGATTTTTTGCGCGATCATAGGCCTTGAAAGGCGAATAATGATTCGGTGATTTCGGGAGGCCGGCCAGAAAGGCCGATTCTCCGATCGTCAGGGCGGAGAGGTCTTTCCCAAAATATGTCTGAGCTGCCGAAGCGACGCCGTAGGCTCCTTGTCCGAAGTAAATCTGGTTCAAATAGAGTTCGAGAATCTGCTCTTTTGTCAGAACCAGTTCCATCTTGTAGGCAAGAATCAACTCGCGGACTTTGCGGTCGAAGGTGCGTTCGGACGAAAGGAACAGGGAGCGTGCCAACTGCTGGGTAATCGTGCTGGCCCCTTCGACCTTGCCCCCTCGGCGCACATTCGTCCAAGCCGCGCGGAGCATGCCGATGTAGTCGAGGCCGGGATGTTCGAAGAACCGGACATCCTCGACTGCGATGACTGCACGCCGCAGCTGTTCCGGAATGTCCGCCACCGGGGTGAGGATACGCCGCTCGATAAAAAATTGACCGATGAGCTGCTGGTCGCTCGAATAGACCTGCGACACCAGACTTGGCTGATAGGTTCCCAACTGATCCAATACAGGAAGGTCTTTCGAGAAATGCCACAGCGCCCCACCCGCCGCGAGCACCCCTATCACGATGACCCCCCCAAGGCTTATGAGCACAATCTGCCACCAGCGCCATGGGCGACGCGGCGGTGGCGAGCGAAACGGATCATGGAAGTATGTTGGCCGATCCATCATAGTTACGCGGGGTTACCCTTGAATGAGGCTTGACGTCCTGAGAAGAATACCAAGATCACCATACCGTGGAGACCCTCAAAACTCAAGACTCATGCCGGTATCGCTTGTGCCGGACATCATGCTTCGGGTATACTCGCTACCCGACGCCTGGATGCCTGGGCGTCTTTTTTTTGGAGCATGCAGCAATATCATGGATCAGACAGCCACAACAGAATCTCCCGTCGCAGCCGATATCGCTCCTAAGGGGCGTCGTAGCGACATTCGAAATATCGCGATTATCGCCCACGTCGACCATGGCAAAACGACATTAGTCGACGCCGTGCTCCGACAGACCCATGTCCATCGCAAGATCGACGATATGGGCGAACGGATCATGGACTCGATGGACCAGGAACGTGAGCGCGGGATCACCATTCGAGCCAAGAACGCCAGCGTGACCTACAAAGGCGTGAAGATCAACATCGTCGATACCCCGGGTCACGCAGACTTCGGCGGCGAAGTCGAACGGACCCTGCGCATGGTGGACGGCGTCCTCATCCTGATCGACGCAAAAGAAGGCCCCATGCCGCAAACGACCTTCGTGCTGCGGAAGGCATTAGCGCTCGGCCACAAGGCCATCGTGGTCATCAACAAGATCGACCGTCCGGACGCGGTGATCGATGACGTGGTGAATCGGACCTTCGACTTGTTTGTCCATCTCGGCGCCACAGACGAGCAGCTCGATTTCCCGATCGTCTACACGGCAGCAATCAAGGGCACCGCAACACTCGACATCAATAAGCCCGGTACGGACATTCAGCCGCTCCTCGACACCGTGCTGGAAAAGATTCCCGCACCGGCCATCAACGCCGAAGCGCCCCTCCAGATCCTGGTCCTCTCTCTGATCCAAGACCTCTACAAAGGCAAGATGGGAGTGGGGAAAATCCAATCAGGTTCGATCGCCCGCCGACAGAATGTGGTCGTACTCGGGAAGGACGGCGCCAAGTTCCCTGGGAAAGTCTCAGACCTCGCAGTCTATTCAGGACTTGAACGGACGGATATCGAACGCGCGGAGGCAGGAGAAATCGTTGCAGTGGCAGGCCTGGACGAAGTGAGCATCGGCGATACGATCGCCGACGCAGAGCATCCGGTCGCACTGACCCGGGTCACGGTCGACGAGCCAACCGTCCAAATGACCTTCTCCGTGAACAATAGCCCCTTCGCTGGACGGGAAGGCAAGTACTTGACCTCGCGGCATTTGCGCGATCGACTCTTCAAAGAACTCGAGACCAACGTGTCGTTACGCGCGAGCGAGACGGATAGCGCGGATAAGTTCCTCGTGGCAGGCCGAGGCGAACTGCATCTCGGCGTCTTGATCGAACAGATGCGGCGGGAAGGGTATGAGCTGCAAGTCTCGCAACCGGAAGTGATTATCCACCGGGATGGGGAGAAGGTCCTCGAACCCTATGAAGAGCTGACGATCCAGGTGCCGGAAACCTATCAAGGCGCCGTGATTGAAGAGCTCGGCAAACGCCGCGGCGAGTTGCGTCATATGCGGCTCATCCATTCCGATTCCGGACCGAGTGAGATGCATCTGGAGTACCATATTCCCACCCGTGGCATCATGGGGCTTAAAAACCTCTTGGTCGCTAAAACGCGCGGCACCATCATCATGCACCATGTCTTCGTCGCATACGAACCGGTGGAGCAGCGCGATCTCACGGTGGCGACACACGGGTCGCTCGTCGCGTACGAAGACGGAGTCAGCACAGGCTATGCCATCTTCATGACCCAAGAACGAGGTGTCATGTTTATCGGCCCTGTCGTAGAGGTCTATCGCGGGATGGTCGTCGGCGAGAACAGCCGGGATGAAGACATGGACGTCAACGTCTGTAAAGAAAAGCAGTTATCCAACATGCGGGCGTCGGGTACCGATGAGGCCTTGGTCCTCACACCGCCACGGGAAATGGGCTTGGAGCTCGCGCTCGAATATATCGGTCCGGATGAACTGATTGAGGTGACGCCGAAGAGTCTGCGTATTCGCAAACGGATCCTCAACTCGGATGACCGACGCAGGGCCAAGAAATCCAGCAAATAAGCTCTCGCACCACGATGAGGATCAAAAAGAAAACTCCCAAACCGTCCTCCCGCCGCCCCCCGCTCTACTTTGTCGGCTATCGGGGAGTCGCGCCGGCCACAGACGAACTGAAGATCTGGTACGACAGGGAATACGGCGGGCCTCTGACCATCCAGCACGAAGCGGGATCAACAGAATCCTGGCAAGGAACTCACGGTCCCTGGTCGGCGCATGTCGTGATGCCGTTGCCGATGAGTCATGTCGCCGATATCATGAAGAAGCTGGCTTGGGAGCACGACGTGATGGGTGCAGTCGCACCTTCCCTCGTATCCCCGCGAGACATGCCGGACACGATACTCTTTGCCGCGCGACTCGCGCGAGGCCTCACGCTCCTCACGCAAGGCACAGCGCATGACATCATCACCAACCAGTACATGAACCCGTCGGACTGGCAAGATCGTTCCCTCACCCACTTTGTCGCCGTCGATCACATCCCGATCACGCAGAGCGAGGATGAGCAGAGCCATCGGAGCTGGTGCTACACCCTTGGTCTCAGCAAGTTTGGGCTGGATGAACTTGAAATGTTTCTCTCCCCTGGTCTTCCAGATCAGCCCGTGCGCGATCTCCTCAGAGAAACGGCAGATGAATTGACGAAGGCCGGACAGTCGCCAAAAGTCGGAAGCCACATCCGCGTGGGCCTCTTGGGTCAGAATGTTGAGATTGCCAATCACCGCACCGCTGCACCAGCCGGGCGGATGCTCAGCTTTCGAGAAATTCGCCTACTGCCATAGTTCTCCAGTCCTATCAGTCACTTGTGGACTAGCTAGGTCCATCAGGTCTGTCTGGTTCATCTAGTCGATCTGGTTCAACCAAATACTCGAGACAGACTGAATAGACCAGACAGACAAGATAGACCAAATGAACAAGCCAGGCTGGCGGACTTTTTCAGTATCCTGCTAGGCCTTCAGGACTGTTGACAAGCTTTCAGGGCACACGGTACAAAATTGCAGTGACAGTGTCAGTGGCCGGACTAAACCCAGTAATAAGGAGGCATGCAGATGAGCGACGTAGCAGCAGAAATCAAGGTGGGCGATACCGCACCGGATTTTAACTTAAAGGATCAGGACCAGGTGGATGTAAAGCTGAGCGACTATCGCGGCAAGAAGAACGTGGTGCTCTGTTTTTATCCGCTGGACTGGAGCCCTGTCTGTCAAGGCGAGAACAAGTGCTTGACCGACGACTTCCCCAAGTTCCAATCGGCCAACGCAGAACTCTTCGGCGTCAGCTGTGACAGCTTCTTCTCGCACAAGGCTTGGGCTGACTCCATGGATCTCAAGCACCGGTTG
>JANOJM010000301.1:0-8706 GCA_031418735.1 Nitrospiraceae bacterium
TACCCCATAGTTACTGGACTAGCCATGACTGACATCGGGCCCTACTCCAACTACCGCCTGACCGTTCGACTCCAACTTGCCAATACGCCAGGCATGTTCGCAAAGGTGGCAGCCGTCTTGGCCGAAGAAGGCGCCAATTTGGGCGCGGTGGACGTCGTCTCTGCAACGGCCGATTGTATGGTGCCGGACGTCACCTTCGATGTCCAAAGCGAAGCGCATGGGGAGAAAGTGCTCGCACGGATCGGGGCGCTCCAGGACGTAAAAGTGCTGTCGGCCTCCGACCGAATTTTTCTTCTGCATCTTGGCGGAAAGATCCGCGTGCAAAGTAAGTTCCCCATTACGACAAGAAACCTCCTGTCGATGGTCTATACGCCGGGTGTTGGCCGGGTTTCGCAAGCGATTGCGAAGGACAAGACCAAAGCCTATGCCTTTACCGGCAAGGGGAACACGGTCGCCGTGGTCACCGATGGGTCTGCGGTGCTCGGCCTTGGCAATCTTGGCCCGGAAGCCGCATTACCCGTGATGGAAGGCAAGGCCATGCTTTTCAAAGAGTTTGCGGGAATCGACGCATGGCCGATCTGCCTCAACACGCAAGACACTGAGGAGATTGTTCGCACAGTTCAGGCTATCGCCCCGGGGTTCGGCGCCATCAATTTGGAAGACATCAGTTCGCCGCGCTGTTTTGAGATCGAACGCCGCTTGAAAAGCACCCTGGATATTCCGGTGATGCATGACGATCAGCATGGCACGGCCGTGGTCATCCTTGCCGCTTTGACGAATGCGCTCACCGTTGTCGGGAAACGAATGGAAGACATCCGCGTGGTCGTCAATGGTCTTGGCGCCGCCGGGACCGCCTGTTGCAGGATGTTGCTTGCCGCCGGCCTCTCGCACCTTGTCGGATGCGAACCTCAAGGGATCGTCTTACGGGGAGACGGCCAGCAGCTGCGGGCTTGCCGAACGGATCTCGCCCCCTGCATGACGCCAGATCATCCCCAAGGCACACTCCGAGATGCGCTCAAGGGGGCCGATGTCTTCATTGGTTTATCCGTCGGCAATATCCTTACAGCGGAAGACCTGGACCTGATGGCGGCTGATCGCATCGTCTTTGCCATGGCCAATCCCGATCCTGAAGTCCCTCGCGAATTGGCTGCTTCCCACTGCCGGATCTTTGCCACCGGACGATCCGACTATCCGAATCAAATTAATAATGCACTCGCATTCCCCGGTATTTTTCGAGGTGCACTCGATGTGCAAGCCCGCGACATCAACGAAGCGATGAAACTGGCTGCGGCCAAGGCCCTGGCAGAGACTATTCCCTCTGCAGCTCTCAGTGCGGACTACATTATTCCGAGCGTGTTTGACAAAGGCGTCGTACCGCGGGTAGCAAAAGCTGTGGCGGCTGCTGCACGTGAAACAGGTGTGGCCCGCCGCCGCACTAAACTCAGTGACGACTTCGCATCATCTTAACGAGACATTTCGCCTGAATTCAGCTGGTTCCACTGCTCTTCTGGCACGGGCTCGGCTATGCTACAATGCGCGCCCTAGGGGAGAGTTTGGGTCATATGCCATTCACACAAGGCAAATTTATCAAGTTTCAGAATGGGATGAGAAAACGGATCGATTCGCTACGCCCGAAAGCCGAAGAAAGTCTGGATCTCGCCGTCGATACGATGATGCAGGAGCGGGTCGACAGCTTCTTTCGGGTCGAAGAGGGGCTGGAGGAAATCATTAAATCGCTACTCCAGATTGAAGAGGAGATTCTAGAGATCCGTGATCTTTCCGGCGCCATGCGCTTGGAGTCGCGTCTTGAGTTTGTCGAAGACCGATGGGACGATTTTGACAGTGAGATTCGAGAACGTCCACGGCGTCGGCGCAGGAAAATCAGCCTCGCTGATATGTTGAAAGCCGCCGGCGGGGGAGGCGGCGATCTGTCGCAGGGGTCGAGCGGGATCAACAACGCAATGGACGCCTATGCCGCGATGGGCGTAGAATTCGGGAGTTCGCTCGCCGATGTCACCGCCTCATTTCGCCACAAGGCCAAGCAACTCCATCCCGATTCAAATAACGGCGACCGCAGCGCTGAACCGGAATTAAGACGCATGTTGGAGGCCTACCAGTTCCTAAAGGAATACTTGAGCCTCAGCAATGTCGAGCCTCCCCGATCACCAGACGCCACCTACCGCCCAACAGAATGAGATGCACGTGACACCCAATCCACCTCTGCCGTATGTAACAGACCAGCAAGCACTTGAATCCCTCTGCCACACATTGCGGCAGAGCCCGCGACTAGCTGTGGATACGGAATTCGTCGGGGAAGACACCTTCGTTCCGCGTCTCGAACTGATTCAAGTCGCCACCGCCACCACCGCTGCCGTCATCGACTTCCCTGCCGTGCAGGCCAGTGGATCGCTCGACGTCTTCTGGGAACTCATCTGTGAGACCAAAATTGAAAAAATCTTCCATGCCGGGCGGCAGGATCTCGATCTCTTTGCCATCCATGCAGGGCAGATCCCGAAGCCATTTTTCGATACCCAGATTGCCGCTGCCATGGTCGGGTATGGCGCCCAAATTGCCTATGCAAACTTGGTTCAGCGACTCCTCGGCACCAGGCTCGCGAAAGCCCATACCTTTACCAATTGGAGTGCGCGACCGCTCTCGGATGGCCAAATCGCCTATGCTTTGGAAGATGTCGAATTCCTCCTGTCGATCCATACGCATTTACAGGATCGCCTCCGCACACTCGGCCGATTGGAGTGGGTCAGCGAAGAGTTTGCACGCCTCGAAACGGCGGTAGGAGAAAAAAGTCGAGAGCCACAGGAACGCTACCAACGAATTCGAGGGTGGGACACGCTCAAGCCCAAAGGGGCTGCGGTGCTTCGTGAGTTAGCTGCTTGGCGGGAAGCGGAAGCTCGCCGCCGGAACGTGCCTCGCGGACGTGTCATGCGCGACGAGGTGCTGCTCCAGCTCGCACGGCATCCACCGAAATCGATCAACGATCTTCGTGGCCTCCGCGGCGTCCATTCCTCCGAGATCGATCGACAAGGGGCACAATTGCTAGCCGCCATTACCTCGGCGCTGGCGCTTCCACCATCGGCCTGGCCGGAGGTTCCTAGCGAGAGAAAGCCTGATCCAGAGTCGACGGGTATCGTCGAACTGCTGCAAGCTGTACTGAAGGCACGATCCGCAGAGGAGGGGATTGCTCCCACCATAGTCGCCACCAGTGCCGACCTACAAACACTCGTGGAGGCCAAGCAGAATCGAACGGCTCTTGATGTGCCTATCCTTCGCGGCTGGCGGCGACAGCTGGCTGGGGATCTGCTCTTACAAGTCTTAGATGGTTCGGTCACTATTACCGTAGACCGAACCTCCGGTTCCCTAAAGATGACCCAGAATTCTGCCTTGAATGCTTCGATCTGACGAACCGTCGAGTATTCCCCTCTGTCCCCTGTCTGACAACCTCCTCTAACTGTTCACAAATGGCCTTGAGGCGCCCTTGCCCTCCTGCCTCCCTCACAAAGTGATCACGGATGCGGATTCTCCCTCGAAAACCATGGTTTTACCTGGTCGTTATTTTATCGCTCTCTATAGCGCAGAGGTAGGCTGGTATGGATCTGGCATTTCTGCTAGGGCCCCGGTCCACTCTATTCATAGGAAGAGCCATGCTACATCAGTTCTGGAAATCTATCCTCGCGCTTCTCTTCCCTGGAGGGCTGATTCTTCTCCTCGCGATCGGATTTCTTCGTCCCCAGGGACTTCCGATGTGGTTGCATCAGCCGATCGCCGCCCTGCCCTATATCGTCCTCACGTTTGGACTCATCTTTGGTTGGTACCTTGCCAGCAGCCGCATGATCCTCTCCCTGCTTGTATTGACACTGGCAGATCGAGCCCTGGTTCTGCTTCCTACAATCGAAGCCGATCAGGAAACCGTAGGTCAAACGATTGTCGCCATAACTGCTTTTCTCGTCCCGCTCAACCTGTTGGCCTTTTCTCTCCTCAAAGAAGATTCGCTGTGGACATTTCGTGGCCTCATGCGCCTCCTGCTCGTCTTGGTCCAACCTATTCTGCTGCTCTGGCTCTGCCGTCCGGACCAGCATGATCTAGCCACATCATTATTCACAGGGGCATTGATCCCCCCGCTGTTCACGGCATGGACGCCGATTCCGCAACCGGCGCTGGTGGCCTTTGCCACAGCGTTGTTGCTGCACGGCATACGATTCGTCCTTCATCGCGACGCGCTTGAGGGGGGAGCGATCTGGGCGTTGGTGGCCATTTTCATGGCCTACCATACGAGCCGTTATGGCTGGCACACGACAAATTTTTTCATGACGGCAGGACTGATTCTCTTCGCCACACTGCTTCAATCTTTCCATCGGCAAACCTATCGCGACTCACTCACCGGCATTCCCGGTCGCCTGGCCTATGACGAAGCGATCGGGCAACTTGGGAAGCGATATTCCGTTGCGGTTATCGGTATCGACCAGCTCACGCAATATGCCAATGTCCATGGAAAGTCTGTCAGTGAACAGATATTAAAACTGATCGCACCCAAAGTTCTGGCCGTCTGCACAAGTGGACAAGTCTTCCGTACGACAGGCGAAGAGCTCACCGTACTGTTTCCTGGAAAATCGACTACAGAAGCGCTCAGCGCGTTGGATACTATCCGGAAATCGATCGAAGTGGTCTCGCTGTTTCTCAGAGGAAGAGAACGAGTGTGGGAAAAGGAGCGAGTGACTCAAAAGACCGGACCACGCGATCAAGCGGTGCCTGTCACACTGAGTATCGGCGTGGCGGAAAAACTGAACGACGGCACGTCACTGACTCTGGTGATCAAGTCGGCGTACCGCGCACTCTATGAAGCCAAAGGAGCAGGGGGGAATGTGGTAAAGCGTGGAATCGAAGAGAATGTACCTGTACGGCGTTCTCCTACAGGAACAGGAAAAGTCTCCTCAATGAGTGAATACGGAACGTAGACCTGGCTGGCTGGTAGGCTAAGGTCAAGGCCAAGGTTGAGGTTGAGGTTGAGCGAAGACGGGGGTTTTCAACAGCCTGCTACAGCAGCTCCTTCACAGATTCCGCCGGTCTAGCCAGGATTACCTTCTCGCCCTTTTCGACAATCGGACGCTGAATGAGATCCGGATGAGCTACCATCAGATCCAGCCATTCATCATCCGAGAGAGTCTTTTTTGCCAAACCGAGATCCTTGTAGATGTCCTCTTTGGTTCTCAGAATATCCTTCGGTGAGAGCCCTGCCTTTTTTAAAAGATTTTTGAGCTGAGCCTTCGTGAAGGGCTTCTCATAGTAGTTAATAGCCGTGAATGGCTTACCGCTCTCTTTTAGCAGCTGCAGGGCCTGACGGCAGGTGCTGCAGGTCGGTTTCTGGTAAATCGTCACCTCTGCCATATTCGAACTCCTTGGTTCAGCGCCGTGCATGCCTTGACGCCATTTTCGCCCCTGTGATACATGGGTCTCATCGTACTCACCTGAATGTCCATGATGCCAACACCACTTTTCGGAACGAGTTCTAGCGGTCAGTTCTCCTGCGCGACAGATACGCACCACACCCTACGAGACCTCCGCACCAAGCGCAAGGGACAGCCGGTGTTCGTCGTCGGGCATGTCTTGGCAAGGAAAGGCCAGGAAGGAAGCTTTGAAGTCTTTAACGATCGACTGGCCATTGTCAAATTTTCCGACGGCGGCGCAATCGGATATGATCCGCAGGAATTGCTCTTGCCTGCCGAAATCGACGACAAAGGCATCGCCTACTTTGAAATTCGTCCCTGCCGACAGTGCGAGCAACTCTTCCCTTTGACCGCTGAAGATTGTGAGTTGACAGAAGAACCGACCTCCTGTCCGGAGTGCCGTAGTTGAAATAGACCTCAACCTCTCCGGTCAATCCCTCAGCGGTGCAATCTCAATCGCTTTCTTAATCAAGCAGTCCCCGGCAAAAGATTGGAGGGACATCGGCAACATGCTGGCATCGATCACGCGCACCGTGACAATCTGGAAGCCTTCAGCGCCTTTGTATCCTTCCATCCTGACGGCATGGCAGATCTCGAGCTTTTTCCATATCAGATTATTCAGGATCGTCTCCGATGCGAGGAGCTTCATCTCTGACACTGCGTCATTGATCGAGACCTGTGCCGTTACCTGCGCCTTGTCTTTTGGCACCTCACTTACCACGGCAAAAGCAAGGGTCTCGCCTTCTGCCTGTGCGAAGGTGGCTGCTCCCATTGCAATGAGGCCAGGGAATGTCAGTAGGAGAGACAGAGACACCGTCGTTGCATGTTTCCTCGGCATATCCGATTCCTTCTGTGAATAGCCGACAGGGTGAGTATGCCAACCGATAAGAGTCATTTCAAGCACACCAGACAGACAAGATAGGCCGGGCTAGACGTGTAGACCCAACAGCATATATCCTGCCACTCGAGTAAAGGAGCACAATTATGCCGCATGATTTTATGCCGGGGCTTGCCGGCGTCCCAGCAGCTAAATCTTCGATCAGTGATGTGGATGGGCAGCGCGGCGTGCTCGAATATCGCGGCATCTGCGTCGAAGAACTTTGCCTGCGATCGTCCTATCTTGAAACGGCCTATCTATTGTTGTTTGGCCATCTTCCCACTCAACCGCAGTTCGCCCGATGGCACGAAGACATCCTCCATCACCGCCGCATCAAGTTCAAGATTATCGACTTGTTGAAATGTCTTCCTGAGCACGGACATCCTATGGATGCCTTGCAGGCTGCGGTCGCCGCATTGGGCATGTTTTATCCAGGCCGGAATGTCCAGGACATCGAAAATAATTATTGGTCGACCGTCCGTCTCGTGGCCAAACTGCCCACAATTGTCGCGGCCTGGGCTCGACTGCGGCATGGGGATGAGTATATTCCACCGCGAGACGATCTCGGCTTTTCGGAAAACTTCCTCTACATGCTCACTGAGACGAAGCCGCTGCCTTTATGGAGCGACATTTTTGACGACTGCCTGATCCTCCATGCCGAGCATACGATGAATGCATCAACGTTCACCGGCATGGTCACTGCCTCAACACTGGCCGATCCCTATACGGTCGTCGCATCTTCAATTGGGGCTCTAAAGGGCCCGCTGCATGGAGGGGCCAACGAAGAAGTTGTGCAGATGTTGAAGGAAATCGGCGAGCCAGGGAAGGCCAGGCCGTATCTTGAAGAACAGGTCCGTGCAAAACAAAGGCTGATGGGTTTCGGTCACCGGGTGTACAAGGTCAAAGATCCCCGCGCGACAATTCTACAAGGCCTGTGCAAACGGCTTTTCAAGGAATGCGGCATCTCACCGATGTACGAGGTAGCCGTAGAGGTTGAGCTGGTTGCAGAAGAGCTGCTGAAAGGGAAGGGGATTTATCCCAACGTCGACTTCTATTCTGGAATCGTCTACGACAAGATGCGTATCGAGACCGATCTATTCACACCGTTGTTTGCAATGGCGCGGGTGTCTGGGTGGCTGGCTCATTGGCTTGAACAACTTCGCGAGAACAAACTGTTCCGTCCTGACCAAATCTATTCCGGTGAACATGGTCAACCGTATGTGCCCATCGAACAACGGTGAAACGTGCGCGACATAAAGGTTTGAGGTCCGAAGTTCGAGGTTTTTAGAACTTCGAACTGTGAACATCGAACCACGCGCTCTTGCGCGTGGCCCCCTTGACTCCGCGGCAGCTAGAGTTATCTCTTATTTCATAGAGAGAAGTCGGCGCGCGCTGCCACTAGATATTCCAAAACTGTGAATAAGAATAACAAGGAGGTCTACTATGACGCTCGTACGGTGGAATCCATCTCGTGAACTCGAAGAGATGTCGGATCGATTGAATCGGATGTTTAACCGTCATGCTCTGCCTCAGTCGAACGCGAAGGAGACGATGGTCGTCGCCGACTGGGTGCCTTCCGTGGACGTCAGCGAAACGGAGGGGGAATACCAGATCAAGGCGGAGATTCCTGACGTGAAGAAAGAGGATGTGAAAGTGACGGTCGAAGACGGTGTCCTCACGATTCAGGGCGAGCGTAAGCAGGAAAAGGAGGAAAAGGGAAAAAAGTACCATCGGGTGGAACGCTCCTATGGCAGTTTTGTCCGGAGCTTCACCTTGCCCGATCTCGTGGATGAGGAGAAGGTCAAGGCGGAATTCAAAGACGGGGTTCTGAATCTCCAACTGCCCAAGTCTGAGAAGGCGAAACCGAAAGCGATCGAAGTCACGGTCGGCTAATCGATAGGCCAACCGTTCCGTCTGAACAGAGGCCCGCTCCGGCGGGCCTCTTCTTTTTGTACGAGGCTGTGGAATAACGATTGTGGCAAGGTGGAAATTCAATGGTTTGCCCATCTAGGACAACAGACGCACTCCGTGCAGGATACTCAAAAAGGCTATTCAGCAAGGCCGCAGCGAGTGAAGGCCCAAGGCGTACCCTGAGGGGTACGTTGAGGGTCTGAACGATGCGAGAACGCCGCTGGCGGGCGCTTGTCCAGCATCCTGCTAATACCCTGTAGATAGCAAGTTAACTTGTCCGGTGTAGGTAGCTCATGATCTGTCCGGTTCTTCCTCTCGAGTTTTTCAGCCGTGCGCAGAAATATTGTCGCGCACCGTGGGCCTAGGATCGACGATCAGCGGGACGTGCGATCCGTGGGTCGAGCCAGTACGGGCTGGGTGGGCTTGTTCCGTCTCGATCAGCCGGCCATCCGCGTGGTA